>NZ_CP011041.1:782500-1082500 GCF_002310835.1 Pseudoalteromonas tetraodonis
CTCAGACCCACCACTTCTTCTTAATGCTTCGTTGTAAGCTTCGTTGTTTAGTAAACTAAACGGCCTCAACTTACGCCTTGTCTTAAAAAGAAGTCGGTATACAAACAGTAAGACCAGCATATGTGGGGCTATAGCTCAGCTGGGAGAGCGCCTGCCTTGCACGCAGGAGGTCAGCAGTTCGATCCTGCTTAGCTCCACCACTTTACTTCTTAAAAATAAATATTCTTTTATCGGGTAGCACAATCACCTGAGAATAGAGTGTGTTTAATTTTGAGAAGTTTTTGATTCTCTGCTCTTTAAAAATTTGGAAAAGCTGATAATAAAATTCGTATGAATACAGTGTATTTGTACAGAGTTTTCAAAAGTAAAAAAGAATGATAGCAGTATCATTCAGTGCCATTTAATGAACGTTTACGTTTATTGATTGGTATCTACTTTAGTATTCAATATTAACTTCTGGCGAAGTTAAACTGTCACAAAACAAAGACCCGTTTGGGTTGTATGGTTAAGTGACTAAGCGTACACGGTGGATGCCTTGGCAGTTGGAGGCGATGAAGGACGTATTAACTTGCGATAAGCCTAGTCAAGCTAGTAAAAAGCACTTGAGACTAGGATTTCCGAATGGGGAAACCCACCTGCTTGCAGGTATCGTTAACTGAATACATAGGTTAACGAGGCGAACGCGGAGAACTGAAACATCTAAGTACCCGTAGGAAAAGAAATCAACCGAGATTCCGATAGTAGCGGCGAGCGAAATCGGAACAGCCCTTAAGCTTATTATGTGTTAATGGAAGGCTCTGGAAAGTGCCACGATACAGGGTGATAGTCCCGTACATGAAAACGCATTTTAAGTGAAATCGAGTAGGTCGGAGCACGTGAAACTTTGACTGAATATAGGTGGACCATCATCTAAGGCTAAATACTCCCAACTGACCGATAGTGAACCAGTACCGTGAGGGAAAGGCGAAAAGAACCCCTGTGAGGGGAGTGAAATAGAACCTGAAACCGTGTACGTACAAGCAGTAGGAGCCCACTTGTTGGGTGACTGCGTACCTTTTGTATAATGGGTCAGCGACTTATATTTTGTAGCGAGGTTAACCGATTAGGGTAGCCGTAGGGAAACCGAGTCTTAACTGGGCGAATAGTTGCAAGGTATAGACCCGAAACCCGGTGATCTAGCCATGGGCAGGTTGAAGGTTGAGTAACATCAACTGGAGGACCGAACCCACTAACGTTGAAAAGTTAGGGGATGACCTGTGGTTAGGAGTGAAAGGCTAATCAAACCGGGAGATAGCTGGTTCTCCCCGAAATCTATTTAGGTAGAGCCTCGGACGAATACTTACGGGGGTAGAGCACTGTTAAGGCTAGGGGGTCATCCCGACTTACCAACCCTTTGCAAACTCCGAATACCGTAAAGTAATATCCGGGAGACACACGGCGGGTGCTAACGTCCGTCGTGAAGAGGGAAACAACCCAGACCGCCAGCTAAGGTCCCAAAGTCATAGTTAAGTGGGAAACGATGTGGAAAGGCCCAGACAGCCAGGAGGTTGGCTTAGAAGCAGCCATCCTTTAAAGAAAGCGTAATAGCTCACTGGTCGAGTCGGTCTGCGCGGAAGATGTAACGGGGCTAAACTATGCACCGAAGCTGCGGATTCAAAATTTATTTTGAGTGGTAGGGGAGCGTTCTGTAAGCGGTTGAAGGTGTACCGGGAGGTATGCTGGACGTATCAGAAGTGCGAATGCTGACATGAGTAACGATAATGCGGGTGAAAAACCCGCACGCCGGAAGACCAAGGGTTCCTATCCCATGTTAATCAGGGTAGGGTAAGTCGACCCCTAAGGCGAGGCCGAAAGGCGTAGTCGATGGGAAACGGATTAATATTTCCGTACTTGGTATAATTGCGATGGGGGGACGGAGCAGGCTAAGCAAGCATGGCGATGGTAGTCCATGTGAAAGTGTGTAGGCTAGCGACTTAGGTAAATCCGGGTTGCTGTTAGGCTGAGACACGAGACGAGTCACCAAGGTGATGAAGTTGCTGATGCCATACTTCCAGGAAAAGCCTCTAAGCTTCAGATTATACCGAATCGTACCCCAAACCGACACAGGTGGTCAGGTAGAGAATACTAAGGCGCTTGAGAGAACTCGGGTGAAGGAACTAGGCAAAATCGTACCGTAACTTCGGGAGAAGGTACGCTCCGATTGGTGATGAGACTTGCTCTTTAAGCTGATTGGAGCCGCAGTGACCAGGTGGCTGGGACTGTTTATTAAAAACACAGCACTGTGCAAAATCGCAAGATGACGTATACGGTGTGACACCTGCCCGGTGCCGGAAGGTTAATTGATGGGGTTATCTTCGGAGAAGCTCTTGATCGAAGCCCCGGTAAACGGCGGCCGTAACTATAACGGTCCTAAGGTAGCGAAATTCCTTGTCGGGTAAGTTCCGACCTGCACGAATGGTGTAACCATGGCCACGCTGTCTCCACCCGAGACTCAGTGAAATTGAAATCGCAGTGAAGATGCTGTGTACCCGCGGCTAGACGGAAAGACCCCGTGAACCTTTACTACAGCTTGGCACTGAACATTGAACCTACATGTGTAGGATAGGTGGGAGACTTAGAAGCAGAGACGCTAGTTTTTGTGGAGTCGTCCTTGAAATACCACCCTTGTAGTTTTGATGTTCTAACGTTGGCCCCTGAATCGGGGTTACGGACAGTGCCTGGTGGGTAGTTTGACTGGGGCGGTCTCCTCCCAAAGAGTAACGGAGGAGCACGAAGGTTGGCTAAGTACGGTCGGACATCGTACGGTTAGTGTAATGGTAGAAGCCAGCTTAACTGCGAGACAGACACGTCGAGCAGGTACGAAAGTAGGTCATAGTGATCCGGTGGTTCTGAATGGAAGGGCCATCGCTCAACGGATAAAAGGTACTCCGGGGATAACAGGCTGATACCGCCCAAGAGTTCATATCGACGGCGGTGTTTGGCACCTCGATGTCGGCTCATCACATCCTGGGGCTGAAGTCGGTCCCAAGGGTATGGCTGTTCGCCATTTAAAGTGGTACGCGAGCTGGGTTTAGAACGTCGTGAGACAGTTCGGTCCCTATCTGCCGTGGGCGTTTGAGAATTGAGAGGGGTTGCTCCTAGTACGAGAGGACCGGAGTGAACGAACCGCTGGTGTTCGGGTTGTCATGCCAATGGCATTGCCCGGTAGCTACGTTCGGAACTGATAAGCGCTGAAAGCATCTAAGCGCGAAGCAGGCCTCGAGATGAGTTCTCACTAGACTTTTAAAGTCTCTGAAGGGCCGTTGAAGACTACAACGTTGATAGGCAAGATGTGGAAGTGGTGTGAGCCATTAAGCTAACTTGTACTAATTACCCGTGAGGCTTAACCATACAACGCCAAACGCGTTTTATGTGATAGTTTAAGCGCAGAAGTTAATATAACTAAAGTAGATTTACGATACTCTTTATTATCAGAATTCCAAATTTTAGTAAGCTCGATTAAATCGACCTTACACCAAATTTGCTTGGTGACAATAGCGTTTTGGACCCACCTGACCCCATGCCGAACTCAGTAGTGAAACGAAACAGCGCCGATGATAGTGTAGCATTTGCTATGTGAAAGTAGGACATTACCAGGCTCCAAATAAGAGAAACCCGTTACAGCGATGTGACGGGTTTTTTTACGTCTGCAGGAAAGTGAAAACGCAGGTGAAAGGTAAAAGGCATCAGGTAAAAGGAAAATAATAAGCGCCTAATGCCGACTCTATACATTTGCTATATGGCTCTCTACCGCTGTGGGCACTACGACATCACCAGGCTCCAAATTGAGAAAGCCCGACTAGAAATAGTCGGGCTTTTTTACGTCTGCAGAAAAGTAAAAACGTAGGTGAAAGGTAAAAGGCATCAGGTAAAAGTAAAAGAATAAGCGCCTAAAGACTACTCTAACGCTTTGGACGACACCACGACATCTTGCAATAGAAGGCCTGAGAATAAAGGCATTATGAAAATATATCCGTTTGGGGTAATACCAATCTGCAATAATACTCAATCATTTTGCGGGGCTAAACGTGTCGCTATCTGTGTTAAAAAATTCTCATTTAGAACAACTAAATAGCGAATTTTTTGCCTAGCTATCAACCCGTTTTTCCTGCCTCAAAATAGACCGCTTAATTAAGCGAATTGGTATAAGTCTGGATGATGAAGTGAAAAGTAAAGTTTAAAAACCGACTATGCTTGTGCGTAGTTTGATTTATTACCTAACCAGCGGTGAATAAGTGGGTCTATATGCTGAGGATATTGCTTAAGCATTTGTTGTGCGATGGGTCTTACTTGATTGAGTGTTTGTTTATCGCGTGTTAAATCAGCGATTTTGAATTCGGCTAAACCTGTTTGTTTAGTTCCAAGTACTTCACCTGGGCCGCGTATTTCTAAATCACGTTCTGCGATAACAAATCCATCGTTACTATCGCGCAGTACTCCTAATCGCTTCTGTGCAGTATGAGAAAGTGGCGCATGGTATAAAAGAACGCAATGCGATGCGGTTGCCCCACGTCCTACACGGCCTCGTAATTGGTGAAGCTGTGCTAAACCTAAGCGCTCTGGGTTTTCAATAATAATTAGGCTCGCATTGGGGACATCAACACCGACCTCGATCACGGTTGTTGCGACAAGTACATGAATGTTCCCCGTTTTAAACTCACTCATAATGGCTTGCTTTTCAGTGGCTTTCATTCTCCCATGGACTAAACCAATATTAAGTTCAGGTAAGGCTTCTTTTAATTGTAAAGCACTGTCTTCCGCTGCTTGGCATTGTAATACTTCAGACTCGTCTATAAGAGTACATACCCAGTAAACTTGTCGACCTTGTTCATTACAGGCAAGTTTCACCCGACTAATGATGTCATCTCTGCGGGTATCAGGGATGGCAACAGTGGTAATTGGTGTTCTTCCTGGTGGTAATTCGTCGATCACTGAGGTTTCTAAATCTGCATAAGCAGTCATCGCAAGCGTACGTGGTATAGGTGTTGCTGTCATTACTAGTTGATGTGGATAACAATCACCAAAGCGCCCTTTTTCACGCAGTGATAAACGTTGATGAACCCCAAATCGATGTTGCTCATCAATAATGATAAGTACGAGATTGTTAAATTTTACTTCATCTTGAAATAAAGCATGGGTACCCACAATCATCTGCGCTTCACCAGAGGCGATCATTGCAAGGGTATTAACTCGCTCTTTTCCTTTTGTTTTACCGCCTAGCCAAGCAACCGATATTCCAAGGTTTTCAAACCAGCTGGAAAAGTTAATTCCGTGTTGCTCTGATAATATCTCTGTTGGCGCCATTAATGCGACCTGATAGCCTTGTGCTATCGCAGTTAAAGCGCTCAGGGCTGCGACTAATGTTTTACCAGAGCCTACATCCCCTTGGACAAGTCGCATCATAGGGTAAGCGTGTTGCATGTCTGTTTTAATTTCTGATACTACACGGCTTTGTGCATTGGTTGGCGCAAAGGGTAATTGTGCTAGAAATTGCGCTTCTAATGGATTAGTGGGCTCAAGGGCAATAGCTTTAACTTGTTGTCCTTGTTCTCTTACTTTTAATAAACTGAGATTTTGCGCCAGTAATTCTTCAAATACGAGCCGCTGCTGAGCTGGGTGAGTCCCTTGTTCAAGCGCACTTATATCAACATCATTAGGAGGGCGATGCAGTAATAATAACGCATCACTTAACGGTAGTTGCGATGGTTGCCATTGTTGGGGAAGTAGCTCTTCTACTGCATACTTTTGAAGTAATTCTATTACCTGTTCACTCAACGCCCTAATAGAGAGCTGCTTTAACCCCTCGGTTGTTGAATAGACTGGCGTAAGTGTTGATGATGTTGGTTGTTGTTCAAAAGTGTCGCTAATACTGTATTCAGGATGACTCATTTCAAAGCCAATACGTCCGCGACGTATTTCGCCAAAGCAACGAATTATTTTGCCTGTGCTAAATGCATTTTTTTGTGCTGCGGTAAAATTAAAAAATCGTAGTGTTAACCTACCTGTACCATCATTTATTTGGCAAACCAGCATGCGCCGCTTTCCAAAGGTTATTTGACTGGTTTCAATGGTTGCTTGAACAGTTACGTGGCTATGAGGGGTCAACTCACTAATTGTATAAATACGGGTTCTGTCTTCATACCTAAGCGGCAAATGAAATAGCATGTCCTGTACTGTACTAATACCTAGCTTTAAAAGCCGTTCAGCCATTTTAGGACCAACGCCTTTAAGTTCTGTGATTGGGTATTGGCTTAAGCTAGGTTTAGACAATGTAGGCTCAATTATTATTATTTAGTAAGTTAAGTGTACTGATACACTGTATATGCATCAAGTATGTTTTAACGCCTGCCAAAACTGTTCATCAGCAACAATTTCGCCGTTTTCATCAAGAGTAGGGTAAGGTAGGTTTTTTTGTTTGCATTGCCTTGCAATAATTGGGTGGCAGCCTTCAAAGTACATTGGGTGCTTAATTTCTTCACTCAGCATATTTCTATTGTATAAACCAGCTAGATCACGTTGACGTTGTGCTTCGAATAAGATTAATGCTGCTGCAACAGATACATTTAACGATTGCACCATGCCTTGCATTGGAATAATAATGTTTTGATCTGCATATTCGAGCGCTTTTTCTGAGATCCCCGTTTTTTCTTGGCCGACAATAATTGCAGTGGGTTTAGTGTAATCAATTTCTCTAAAATCGACGGCATCTTCACTTAAATGAGTTGCCAAAATTTGTACATCAGGGTTATGAGCACGGATACTGGCTGCGGCATCATCTATATTTTTGTGAAGGTGTGTGTCTAACCAGTTCTTACTGCCACCTGAGGTATTATTGGTTAGCCACTTTTGCTTTTCTGGCCAGACTGCATGCACATGATGGCAACCAACAGCATCGGCCGTTCTGACTATGGCAGATAAGTTATGGTGTTTATGTACGTCTTCTAAACACACGGTAAGATCGGTTTGACGACGTGAAAGTACACTTTCAATTCTTTGATAACGAGTTTTCTGCATGGGAGTCCTCTTTTTCGGCAAATTATACGAGATTTTTCACCTTAAGGCACCACTGTTCGGCTAATCGGGTTTTGTAATGAGATAAGGGTTTCGGTTGACTGAATAGCTTCTATTGCTTGTATTTTATTGATCAACACATCTTGTAGATGATCGATCGAGCGAGTCATTACTTTAATAAAAATACTGTAATTACCGGTGGTGTAATATGCTTCAACAACCTCTTCTAATGATTCAAGCTTAATCAGAGTTTGTGGGTAGTCTCTGGCATTATTTAAATTAATGCCGATAAAACAACATACATCGTAGCCAAGCTGTTTGGTATTAATGGTTAATTGGGTACCTGTAATGATCCCCGCTTGTTTCATTTTTTCAATCCGCACATGAATTGTTCCTGCACTGACACCGAAACGCTTTGCTAATTCAGCATAGGGTGTACGTGCATTATCCATTAATGCATGCAGAATCTGTTTGTCTAGATTATCGATTTGATAATTTTCCATAGGTTTAGTTGCTTTGTATTGTTGTATTTAATGTTTTTATACCATTTTTTTAATGATTTTAATATCTTAAAGCTATTTTTGTTATGGGTTATTGAATTAAACCGTTTAATTGTTACGATAACCATATTGAAGCGCTACTAAGCGCTGAGTCGCCAATACAATAACTGGGAATGAGGCCAATTATTATGAGTTCACACTATGTGCAGCAGCAGCAGCAAATAAGTAAAGTTAAACAGTTTTTTTCACAGCAATTAGAGCAAAAGTTAGGCTTAATTGAAGTACAGGCACCTATTTTAGCTAAAGTAGGTGACGGTACTCAGGATAACTTAAGTGGACACGAGAACGCTGTTGCGGTGAATGTTAAAGCCATTACAGATAGCCGTTATGAAGTCGTGCATTCGTTAGCAAAGTGGAAACGTAAAACTTTGGGCGAGTATGGTTTCTCTAAAGGTGAAGGAATTTACACGCAAATGAAAGCGTTGCGACCTGATGAAGATTCATTAAGTCCAATCCATTCTGTGTATGTTGATCAGTGGGATTGGGAACAAGTTATTTGTGAAAGTACGCAGCGTTCTTTATCTACTTTGAAGCAAACGGTTGAAACTATTTACCAAGGTATTAAAGCTACTGAGAAATATGTTAGTGACAGCTTTGGTTTAACACCATTTTTACCCACAGAGATTACTTTTGTACATAGTGAAGCATTACGTAAAATGTACCCAGATTTTACAGCCAAGCAGCGTGAAAAGGCGATTACTCAAGAATATGGCGCTGTATTTTTAATTGGTATTGGGGGAGCATTGAGTGATGGCAAAATTCATGATGTGAGAGCGCCAGATTACGACGATTGGTCAACCCCGACATGCGAGCAGTACATGGGATTAAATGGTGATATTTTAGTATGGAACCCAGTGCTTGAAGACGCTTTCGAAATCTCATCGATGGGAATTCGTGTAAGCCCTGAAGTATTGCAAACTCAATTAAGTATTACGGGAGACGAAGACCGTTTAGAGTTTGACTGGCATAAGGCATTGCTAGAAAGTAAGCTTCCACAGACAATTGGCGGTGGTATTGGTCAATCTCGTTTAGCGATGCTGTTATTACAAAAACAACATATAGGGCAAGTGCAGGTAGGTGTGTGGCCAGCGCAAACCTATACAAGTGTAGACGGTTTACTATAAAAAGTTGGGGCTGTTACTAACAGCCCCTTATTATTAAGTTTTAAATTCAATTTCTATTTTATTATTTTCTAACTTAACACTACTCGGTGGGAAGTTACGGGTCGTTTTAAGCAGTTTATTGAAGATATGGATCTCTACACCCGAATGTAAAACGCTATTCACAGTCAACATGGCTTCATCGAGTAACGTATTCAGTTTTTGCTCTAAACCTGCTACCTGCTTTTCTAATTGTTCTGCTTGCTGACTATGGTGTAGCTGCGTGGTGCCAATTTTATTTATGAGTTCATTTTTTTTATCTGCATCTTTAATTAAATCTGCTTTTTCTAAAGCCGCTTGTAAACTATCAACTTGTTCATTTGTTGCTGTTAGTTCACTAAAAGATTTATCAATCTCTTTGGTCATTTCAGTGGCTGAAGCCGCTAAATTAATTACCATTTTAGCACCAGATTCATTACCTATCTCGCCGGCAATCAGTTTAGTGGCATCTAGAATTTCACCCCCAAATAGCTTTCCTTTAGGTAACTCTGATTGACCAATTTGTATTGTACTCTTTGCTTTCATTGAGCTGTGGCTAGCTTGACGTTCAAGCAGAATGTTATTAGCTTCAATGTAACAATATTGAGAGTGTGAGGCATGGACATCGCCTGCGCATATTATTCTACAAGACAGTGATTTATCTTCAGGCTTTTGATGGCCAATTACCCCTTGTTTTACAGTTATATCGCCTCCTGCGGTTAATTCGCCAGATTCAACCGTACCAAAAACGGTAATGTCGCCCGTTGCATTAATACGCATTCCTGGCTCTACATTTTTACTCACTATCACACTGCCTTCAAAGTCGATATGCCCTGTTTTTACCGACACATCGTTGACAGTAAAAATATCGTCAACACGCATGCCATTATTTATTTCAACCGGCACGCCAGCAATCGTAGAGAGTAATTCCATCGGATTATTTTTTGAGATTTCAGTGCCCTCACCTGCAATTAGAGTATGAACCTCTCCGGGTTTTGCAGGTAATACATCGCCTAACACGGTAAACCCTTCTTGGCCTGGTGTAGCGGGTTGTTGCTGTACTAGTAATTCACCTGGTTTTACACTTGCTAACTTACCAAAGTCACGCATATCTACACTGCCATCTTCTTTTAATTTAGGGGCTTTGAGACGATCTTTAAGTGTTTGAACCATTGCGTTAAATTTAGTTGGTTTACCGTCTATAGGTAAGCGCCCTTTGGCGAGTGGACCACTGACTACGGAGCCAGGTGGGAGTTCAGATTGCTTTTGTAAAAGTTGCTCTAAAAATGCTTGTTTATAACCTCTTGCGACGTGCGCTTTAACTAATTCTTTTTTAGCTTCATCAAAACTCAGTGTTGCTCCCCCTTTAGCAAGAGTGAGCGTGCCCGTGGCTAGCATTTTATCATCACTTATCTCCACGCTTAAGGTGGCATCATGACGTGTTGCAACAACTAATATACGTTCAGGTGTTGCACTGCTGAAATAGTTATTTATGGCGTCATGATTGATTTCACACTCGCTGTAAGGCGATTGTTCAATTGCTTCAATGATAAAAGCAGCACTGGCGGGTGCAGATTTACTCGTATCGAGCAATACATTGCCATTATGAGCAAGCTTAAACACAAGTTATCCTTTTCTACTACTAAAGTAAGGTTTAATAAAATAACGTGATTACAGAGTGCTAGAATTTTAGTTTTGAGTCAAGAATTCATCAAAGTGTAGTTACAGATTGGAATAAAAGCTATGAGCGGCGCTCATAGCTTATAGAGGTTAGTTTGTTGAAGGAAGTTCCATAATGCCGTCTATTTCTACTTGTACACCTTTAGGTAGTGCACGAACGCCAATAGCAGCGCGAGCAGGATAAGGCTGTTTAAAATATTGGCTCATTACTTCGTTAACAATGGCAAAATTTGAAAGATCAGTAAGGTAAATATTTACTTTTACTAAATCTTGAATGGTGCCGCCAGCTTCTTCACAAACCGCACAAATATTTTTAAATACTTGGTGTGTTTGCTCGCTAAAGTCTTCAGATATAACGTCCATTGTTTCAGGGACAAGTGGAATTTGCCCAGATAAATAAACCGCTGTGCCCACTTTTACTGCTTGGCTGTATGTGCCAATCGCTGCAGGTGCTTTATCCGTTGATATAAATGCTTTATTCATGATGTTCCTATTTTATTTTTTACGATAGACTTTTTGTACATCCGGCATCACACGTATACGACGCATGATATTAGCGACATGGATACGGTTTTTAACTGTGATCCCTAAGTCTATCACGTATAAATTACTTTCTTTTTCATCGGTAGCTATTTCTACAATATTGGCCTGTGTCGTTGCGACCACATTGGTTAATTTAGCCAGCGCACCTTGGTGGTTAATAATTTCTACTCGTAAAGCCGCAATGTATTCTTTTTCTGGATTATCATCCCATTTTACGACTAGGTATTTTGAACGATCATTTTCCCAGCCACGAATGTTCTTACACTCTTGGCGATGAACCGTTAAACCTTTACCCTGGCTTACGTGAGCTGTAATAGCGTCTCCAGGCACTGGACGACAACATTTAGAATAATTAACTAACATGCCTTCTGTACCAATAATGGTCGCTTTTGCACGTTTAGCAATATCGTTTAAATCATCGTTATCGTTTTGTAATAAGCGTTTGGCAATCAGCATGCTCATTAAATTACCTGAGCCAATTTCTACCAGTAGCTCTAAGGTTGAAGAGAGTTCATGCTCCTCAAGCACTCGCGTAATATTTTCAGCTGGCAGGTTATCAAACTTGTTTTCACCTAGGGCTGAATCAAGTAAGCGACGACCTAATAATAATGCTTCTTCATGCTGTTGGCTTTTAAGGTAGTTACGTACGCCCAGTCGCGCTTTACCAGTAACAATAAAGTTAAGCCATGTTGCGTTAGGATGAGCGCCTGAGCTAGTAATAATTTCTATTGTTTGCCCAGTATCAATGGCTTTACTTAAAGGATAAGGTTTACGATTAACGCGTGCGCCTACACAAGTATTACCTACATCAGTATGAACGGCATAAGCAAAATCAACCGCCGTTGCACCCATAGGAAGTTCAATAATCCGACCATCTGGGGTAAAGACATAAATTTCTTCAGGGAAGAGTTCGGTTTTAACGTTTTCAACAAACTCAAATGATGATCCCGCACTTTGCTGTAACTCTAGTAAGCTTTGCATCCATTGGCGAGCACGCTGCTGCGCAGTGTGACCCGCATTGTCACCAGACTTTTTATACATCCAGTGAGCCGCGACTCCTTTGTCTGCCATGTGATCCATATCGTGAGTACGGATTTGAATTTCAACAGGAATACCATGCGGGCCAACCAAAGAAGTATGAAGTGATTGATAGCCATTAGTTTTTGGCACGGCAATATAGTCTTTAAAGCGGGTTTCAATTGGCTTATATAAGTTATGAGCAACGCCGAGTACGCGATAACAGGTGTCCATAGAATCTACCGCAATACGAAAAGCGTAAATATCCATGACTTCGTTAAATAGTAACTCTTTGTTGAGCATTTTTTTATAAATACTGTATAGATGCTTTTCACGGCCTGATACGGTGGCCTTTATGCCAGACTCCTCAAGGCGTGCTTCAATTTCTGTTTGAATATTTGAAATAACTTCTTTGCGATTTCCACGCGCTTTAGCCACTTCAGATTTAAGTGCACGATGACGCATTGGATACAGCGCTTGAAAACCTAAGTCTTCTAGCTCATTTTTTATATCGTGAATACCTAAACGATTAGCAATCGGCGCATAAATTTCTAGAGTTTCGCGAGCAATACGGCGGCGTTTATCAGGACGAAGTGCGCCTAATGTTCGCATGTTATGCGTTCTATCAGCCAACTTGATTAAAATAACCCGAATATCTTGGGTCATTGCCATAATCATTTTTCGATAGTTTTCAGCTTGAAACTCTTTTTTATCTTTAAAGCTTAACTTATCAAGCTTGCTCACACCTTCAACGAGTTCAGCCACCGTTTCACCAAATATTTCAGCTAAATCTTGTTGGCTAAAATCGGTATCTTCAATCACATCGTGCATCAATGCTGCCATGAGCGTTTCATGGTCAAGGTGCATGCTAGCTAGTATCTGAGTTACTTCAACGGGGTGAGTAATGTAAGGCTCGCCACTTGAGCGAGTTTGACCTTCATGGGCCTCTCGGGCTACCACATAGGCTTTTTGAACTAGCTCAACATCGTCTGCTGGCAAGTATTTTGAGATTTTCTTTTTAAGACCTTCAAAAAGATACATTCACACTCCAATGTTCTCGTGAAGCAAATAAGTTAGGATAAGTTACGAATATACGATGAAAACAAAGGATTGCCAACGGCTATAGTTGAAATACTATGCCGTTAGCTAAATCAAACCGGGCGGTTGATTATTGGTTGCCACCAACAATGGCAGCAACAGCAGCTAGTTCTGCCGCTTCTTGGTGTTGTTGTTCTTCACGGTCAATAACATCCATTGAAGAATTATCAACTAAACCAAGTTCGATTTCACGTAAAGCAACAACTGTTGGCTTATCGTTCTCAGGATCTACTAGTGGATCTTTACCACCAACAGCAATTTGGCGGGCACGACGGGCCGCAACTAAAATTAAGTCAAAACGATTACCAATTGCATCTACTGCATCTTCAACTGTTACGCGAGCCATCTTAGCACTCCAAAATAATTTAAAAGCAAAGGCGTAGTTTACTGCACGCAGCAGGTTTCGCCAATAGCCAGTGGTTAATTTTTATCTGTTTTAGGGCATGAACACCTAATTTATCTTAATTTAGATTATTTGAGTAGCTCATTAATTAAAGTTTGATGACGTGTTGTTTGCGCTTTTAGCGTTAATCGCTGTGCAATAACAATACTTTCTATCTCACTTAAAGCAGTATCAAAATCATCATTCACAACAACAAAGTCATACTCATCGTAATGAGAGGTTTCTGATTGAGCTTGTGCCATACGCCCGGCAATAATTTCAGCTGAGTCTTGGCCACGGTTATTTAAACGTTGCTCTAACTCTTGCTTTGACGGCGGTAAAATAAAGATAGTTTTTACGTCATCCATTATTTCTCGAACTTGGCGAGCGCCTTGCCAATCAATATCTAAAAACACATCAATGCCAGCGGCGAGTTGCTCTTCAATAGCTTGCTTAGAAGTACCGTAATAATTGTCAAATACTTGTGCCCATTCAAAAAAGTCATCTTTGGCAATTAGTGCCTTAAACTCATCAACCGATACAAAATGGTAGTGTTCCGCATCGTTTTCACCAGGGCGCGGTGCGCGGGTGGTGTGTGATACCGATACTTTCATATCAGCATGTTTTTTCAGTAATGCATTTATTAAGCTCGATTTACCCGCCCCAGAAGGCGCAGATAAAATAAATAAGTTTCCGCGAGAGTGTGCCATTATTTTCTCTATCTAAAAATAAACAGGCTCGAACTATAAACAGCTCAAGCCTTCAATTATTATATTGTACTTTATTTAGCTAATTATGCTCAAGTGAGTGGTAAAGCCAAAAAAAGTTACTCAATATTCTGGATCTGAATGTTGACTTGTATTTATTAATTTATATATATCAGATGTTTGAAGTGTGTTGTTGTGCGTAATGTTGATTGTTAACCACCGATTTAACCACCAGCTGGTTGATCCTTAATGTATAGAGGCGTTCACTAAAACAAACACACTAAGAAATCTACTAGTTTGAAATATACCAGCTTTATACTCTTTTCTCCATAAATGCTCTTATCTTATAATAAATGGATATTACTGTATCTAAATACCGATTTTTTAAACTATAATAGACACTACTGTATCCATGAGGTTGAGTATGAAATTTTCACTTTTAGATGACACTGATGTTAGCCAAGCTTTTGCAGCGCACCTTCGTGGTTTACGTGAGCAGGCTAAACTATCGCGAGAAGCGCTTGCCCAGCGTAGTTGTGTGCCTGCGCCTACCATTAAAAAATTCGAACTCACTGGGCAAATTTCTTTTCGCCAGTTACTACTCTTATGGCAGTCACTTGACTCACTCGATAGGCTTTATCGGCTAACCCAAGTAAGCACAGAGCGCAATGCTTTACCCGCTAGTATAGAAGAGGTCCTTAAAGATGAGTTTTAAATCAATTCAAAAGCTCAATGTGCAACGAACGCTTGCAACGGGTGAGACTGTGTCGGTGGGCGTGTTAGCTCAAAACCGCCAGGGAGTATTCTTTCAGTACTTTGATGAATACATTAGTAAATTTGGAAATTTATCCCCGTTTACTTTACAAGCTAATGGACAGCTTCAACAAGCACCTAAAGAGCCTCACCAGGGGATTCATGGCGTTTTTGGTGATAGTTTACCTGATGGCTGGGGGTTGTTACTCCAAGACCGAATATTTCGCCAGCAAGGCGTTTTACCTGCGCAAGTAACAGCAATGGATCGTTTAGCTTTTGTTGGCAGCCAAGGGGTGGGGGGATTGTCTTTTACGCCCGTCTCAGAGTTTTCACCTGAACAACATCAAAATATTGATATAGCAACACTTGGGTTAGAAGCACAAACCTTATTTGATCAATCTTTATCTGAAGAGTTAGATGGTAATACCCAACACGTTTTAGCAACCTTGGTTGCTGTGGGGAGCTCAGGTGGAGCAAGGCCTAAAGCACAAGTTTATATGCCTGCTGGTGATGCAAAGCAATGCCGGACGTTTGCACAGCCAGGAGATGAGGCATGGTTGGTTAAGTTTACGTCGAAGAATTTGGCTCTAGGTCATGAAGAGGGCTTATGTGAAGCCGTGTATCTACAAATGGCTGAGCAAGCTAAATGCCAGCCACCGGTTTGGCAGTTAATTGATGCGCCACCAAATAGTGGCGCAAAGGCTTGGCTAGCACTGAAACGTTTTGACTATTTACCCAAAGAACAAGGACTACCGGCAAATAAAGCCGATAGTGTACATCATGCAGGGCGTTTGCATATGCATAGTGCCTGTGGCTTATTAGATGCCGACTTTCGTACTCCTAGCTTAGACTATAGTGATCTTATTAAAGCCAGTCGTCAGCTGTGTAAGTCTCCTGCGGCAGGGCAACTTCAGTTCCGCCGTGCCATTTTTAATTTATTTGCAGCTAACCAAGATGACCACAGTAAAAACTGGGGCTTTTTACAAGGGGATGATGGTAACTGGCAGCTAGCCCCCTTTTACGACGTTACATTTAGCCCTCATCCCTTTAATGAGCATGCAACAGCCTTTGCAGGGCATGGAAAAGCGCCGCCACTCAAAGTAATGCAAAAGTTGGCAGCAAGTGCAGGTTTTGCTAATTGGAAAGAGGCCCAGCAATGTATTCATGAAGTCGTTGATGTGATTGATAACTTTACATCTTTGGCAACAAAACAAGCGGTTAGTAAAACAACTGTACAAGCAATTGCAGAGACACTCGCCCAGCGAAAGCAAGAGAACGCAGCGCTACTTATCTAGCCAGTAAGTTAAATAAATACAGATATATTTCATTTTCCTGGTTCAACTAATAATCAGGAAAAACTATGGAAATTATGCAATATCAAAATGAACGCTTTCTTCGTTTGAATGAAGTAACCAGCATAACAAGCTTGTGTAAAAGCAGTATCTATAACCTTATTAAAGCGGGTAACTTTCCGAGCAATATAACTGTTATGGGTAAGCGTAAAGCCTGGGTAGAAAGTGAAGTTCAAAACTGGTTACTGGCAAGAATAAACGAGTCTCGCCAGTGCTAATATCAACTCATGACGCTATCAACAATAAATGTTGCTAGCGTTTATTTTTGTTTTCAATAAAGGTCTGTGCTGTTTTTTTTGATTAGTTATTTAAAATATAACTCATTAGGTGTTTAGCAAACTATAGGAAGTCCACTTCTTAATTGACTTGTTAGTTGCCCTTAGTTAATCTGTGTGTACAGTTGTGATGACGAGGTTGTTATGGATACTAGAATTCAATTCCGAATAGACGAAGATGTGAAAAAATTGGCGCAACAGATGGCTGAAAGTCAGGGCAGAACAATCAGTGACGCTTGTCGAGAGTTAACTGAGCAATTAGCTGACCAGCAAAGATTGAAGGCGTCACATGAAACTTGGTTAAGTGAACAAGTAAACCAAGCATTCGAAAAAATGGAGATGGGTAACTCCAAGTTTATCGCGCATGAAGCCGCTAAGACTGCAATGGAAAAAAGAAAAGCCAAAATTAGGTTGCGAGATTAAAAGTGATTTACTGGGAAGAGCAGTCTTTAGACGATAGAGAGAAGATTTTTGAGTTTTTGTATGAGTTCAATGCTCTGGCAGCAGAGGCTACAGATAAAGTCATTGAAGAAAAAGTTGAAAACTTATTATATCAACCAGAGATGGGTGTCGAACGTGAAGGGGTAAATGGCCGACTACTAATTATTCCAGAGATCTCAATGATCGTGTCATATTACTTCGACGGTAAAAATATAAGAGTTATGAGAATACTTCATACAAAGCAGAAGTTTCCAAAATGACTCTGTTGCCAAGACTTTGCTCAGCTGTGAGCCGAACAGGCGACAACTATCCTGACACAGGGGGTAGCACTTATTTTTTTTTCAATAAAAGTCTGCGCGGGTTATATATTTTGATTAGTTCTTTACAAGAGTAATTATTGGTGAAATTATTGCTGCCTTTACTATGTACCTCTCTGTTTACTATAAGGATGTTTAGAGTGTTGAACAAAAAATCTATTCTATTAGTCGCAAGCATTTTAACTATTGGCGGTTGTGCTTCTCCTGGGCCAATGCAAACAACGACCGGCCCAATAAATACCTCTGCTTTTGAACCCGTAATTTTAGATACAGTAAAAGATGGCTCAAAAAAAGTTCACTTTAAAGAGTGGACAACTATGTATGAAAATAAAGAGCTACAGCAATGGGGTGTATTTTTTATTACAGACAAAGGTGCCTACATGGCTGAATGGGATATGAGGGGGTATGAATATAACCTGAGATATAAACTACCTATTAATGAGCTCAATACAGTTTCAGATGATATGGTGGTTCGCGATATGTGGGTAGATTCAAACCTGTTAATCCTTAAAGATAAAAGTGGTCATGAAGTTGGCTTTGCTTTAAACGGAAAAAATGCTGCACGCGCAATTCTCAAAGAGATCAGCGCTAAATAAATACTTAAAAAGCGATTGATTATTTATCCGCTTAATGGGTCCATCTTAAGTTTCAGCCTTAATCAAACCTCAAAATAAAGCTTACAGACCAAGTTAATTTATGCACTTTATTGGCTTGTTGTAAGCTTTTCGATTGCCTGTGTTAAAACGGCATTTTGTTTTTCTAAAAACTCAATTTTCTTTTCCATCTTGACCAAGTCAGCTTTTAAATGGGCTTGGTTTTGTATTTTTTCTATCTGGCTTTTTAACGTTATATTTGCTTTTTCTAGTTGCGCCATCTCCCTACTTACTAGGCTACCGTCAAATAAGGAATCGATAGATTGTCCAATATTAGTAAACTGATTGCGCTCTTTGATTTTTGTGAGCTTGGCAAAAGTGTCTTTCTTGATATTAACCGTCAGTTGCTTGTGCTTGGCTTTTTTTCTTCTTTTGTATTGTCCCCAAGCTCGCTTCATTCTGATAAGAGTGTTTTCTTTATCGAGTATATTTTGAACATCTGAGCAGTACGCTTCTAATTGTTGAAGTAGGCTTTTTTCTGTATTACGAGTGAGTAAATGTTTCGGTGGATACCCTAGCTTTTTAAAATATTGCCCAGTCCAACGAGTCATTTCTTCGTCAGAAAAATCTATCCATTTTATAAATTCATCATTTAAAACAGTGCGCATAACTAACCTTAAAACTACTATGTTACATGAAGCTTTACATGTAATAGGATGCAAATCAAGTTATGATGTATTACACTTATAATAGGTATTATGTGTGAACTGGGGGAGTGATGCTAGATGCGTTTGAAGGAAAAAAAGAGATAAAAGCTCAAGATAGGCTTATCTACCTACGGTGGCTTTGGTTGGTTCACAAAGGTAAAAAGAAAGGGATGTCTATTGCTAAATTAGCCAGCACACTAATGCTAAGTGAATCGACAGTAAGAAACGCGATTGCTCGCTTAAATACCAATGACTATTTAGAGGTCACGAGGAATGAGGAGAAGACGTCAGAAAAGATCTATAAGTTAAAAAACACTCCTAGCATACCAGTATTTTTTTACGGTAAAAAAGCAAATTACATACAAGCCTTGTTAGGCGTTAATGATGATTTTACTAAACTATCGGCTGAAAGCTTGGCCCGAAAATTTATGAAAGCGGCTTTAGTCATGCTAAGTAATGATATTGGTCTGGTTTCAAATATAGGCCTTAATAAGTTAGCTGGCTTTACGGGGTTATCATTATCAAGGGTACGTAAATTTATAGATGAGCTAATCCATGAGGAGTTCATTTTAAAATTTATAGCAGGAGGCAATGCTCCAAATTTATACCCAAAATGTAAGTCAGTTTTAATTTTAAACCCTCGTTATTTTGGCGGCGCATTACTAAGGATAAATAACTTTCCAGAAGAGAGGCTGTTTGGCTTAAAAATAAATGAAAAGGTAAGTAGAGCGCTAAACGGGCGTAATCGTAAAACGGGAAAAATTATTCTTGAAGCTGAAGTGATGGCACTAAACAAACACAGATTAGCGCATCGAATGTATCACTATTTTTATGAGTTAGTAGCTGAGAGTGTTGCTGAACGCGCTCCATTTAAAAATAAGCAATTAATTACTTATATGTTAGTGCAATCAACTAACACTGAAGTGAATGCAGCTATTAAGTCATCTTGTAGTGAAGCTGTAAATCAATACGCTGACTTTTTACTTGCGCTTATTACCCAGCTAGAAAAAAGCATGCATTTGCTAAATAAAAAAATACAGTTTTATTGCTTTAAAAGTAATGGTGATTTTTTCGTTGTTTCGAATGCGAATAAGTCATTTGAAGGCGAGCTAGAATGGACAGCTAAAACAACCATTAACTTTCAAGGTGCAGGCGTTTCTTGGGAGTTACACAAGTAATATAACTTTACAGTGGTTTTAAAGCACCATTCACATACATGGCGGTGCTTTGCGGCACGTTTTATATTCTGTCTGTTTAATATACCAATATCATCTCTTAGTTATTACACCCATTAGGTAGCTAAAACCACTGTAGTCGTTAAGCAATAAATCTATAAAAAATAACAGCAATAGCCTTTCTATGAATCAAACATAGGAAGGCTTAAAGTGCATCATAACAACCAACGTTCTAAACAAAATAAAAACTTAAAACTAACTACTAAAAATACCTTTAGGGGAATGCCTATACTTACAAGCCATGGAGCGCTGTGTATTCCATACTTAGATAAAATCTATAATACGATTGAAATAGCTTTAGATAACCACCCTAGGTTAATGGCTATACGTGTAGACCTAAGGTTTCCTAAGTTAAAAGCGCATCAAGAGTGGGGTAATGTCATTCAGCTGTTTATCCGCTCGTTACAGTCGCAAATCGATTGCACTACACGAAGAAAGCAAAGGCTTGGGGAAATGGTTCATCCATGTAAAGTTCGCTATGTATGGGTAAAAGAACGCTCTACATCGGTAGCAGATCATTACCACTTGCTGCTACTTTTGAATAAGGACAGGTTTAATTGGGTAGGTACAACTAAAAATAAAAAGAATAACTTAGGCTCACTAATAGTTGAGGCGTGGGCCCGTGTGGTGGGTATTGATTACAACGAAGCTATTGGCCTAGTGTTTTTCTCTAAAGATAAAAAAACGAAAAGTGTTGTTATCCATCGACTTGATAGTGATTCAAATAGCTTTGATGGTGATTTTGCAGAATTATTTAAACACGTAAGCTATTTGGCAAAAGAAAAAACAAAGCACTATGGCGAAGGTAGTCGTTGTTTTGGCGCCAGTATTCGATAAGCACAGCAGGGGCCATGTGGCCCCATTACCTATCGTTTAGTTAAATCCCATGCTCGCCACTGACTCGCTTTAATATACTCACGTGCATCATGTTTGAGTTGGGCTAAAGTAAAGGTATTGGTATGTATATTCCCTGTAATACAGTAACTACAAAACTGATGACAGTTTTTACTTAATACAGAATAAGCTTGTTGAGTACCAAGCAGTGTTTCAGCATCGTTAGCAATATCATCAAATCCAACAGAGGTTCCATTAGCATCACAACTTATATAAATGGTTATGGCACTGGTTCCAGCTAAAAACTGGTACACAGAAACAGTCTCAATTAATCCCATGGCATTTTTATGGATAATTTGATTGTTGCCTAAGTAAATGCCTGAATGCTCAGCAACACCAAAGGCTAAGTCACAGTACACAATGCTCCCTCTAACAGGACCATCGGTTTTCCAAAATAGGTTATGCGCTAAGCTTTTAGATAAGTTGCCAATTAAAAAGTGTCCTATCACGTTATATAGATTCATGCTATTTGCTCTAAAGTAAGATATTTATAAAACTAAAACAGGCGTTGAGCCTATTGTTTATAAGGGTTTAGCTATCCCGCCCCCTTAGTAAATGAAATGGTTTAAAGCTCAAGAGAAACAAAGTCTTGATCAACTTCATCTTGCGTTATACCAATATAACGAAGCGTGACGCCCTCAGATGTGTGACGAAGCATTTTCATGACTCGGCCTATATCTTTTGTAGACTGATAGAGAAAGTAGCCCCGCGTTTTTCGCATTGAGTGAGTGCCTAACGCAATATTCAGCTCTTGGCCTACTTGTTGAAACGCCATCGATACCGCACGCCGCGTTATTGGCTGTGGTGGTTTATTTTTAAGTTGTTGGCACTTGTAAGACTGAAACAAATAAATATGCTCAGGGTGTTCAGCTCTCACCCTTGCAATATGCTCACGTGCTTTCGTATTTAATTGAATATTAGCCAGCTTGCCGGTTTTGCGTTCACGGATGATAAGCCTATCATTGTGTATATCTTCAAATCGTATCGACAGTAAGTCAGATATGCGTAAGGCAAGGTTTAACCCTATGTGCCACACATCTGCCATTTGTGGGTTACATCGAATACTTAATAAGTGACCAACCAGGCGAATAGTATCTTCATTTTTTATTGCATGGACCTCAGCCATTGTCTGCTTCCTTTTTTGTTTGTAGAAGAGGGTTTTGAGTAGCACAGAGTGGTGAATATCAAGGAGCCCTTATGGCATAAGGGTTGAAAGCTTCCCGTTTTAACAATATGGGAAGCAGCTATAAATTGCTCTGTGCTGGTGGGGGTTATTAAAATGCTAAGCGTGGTTTTAAAGCGTTAGCTAAACCCAACTTGAATTTGGTCGTATACCTCCATATCTACGTAGCCAACAAAGTTCGCCTCCCATAACTCATAAAGCTCTGCCATGGCGGGTAGTCGAATGTTTTGCCAGCCGGTATAGCGAGAAAACACCATTGAGTTGCTAATATCAAAATCGGTATCTCTTTCAAGCTCAGGGTAAGCGTTACCGCAATAACTAAAGTCAGTAATATAAATTATTGAATAGTTACCATCCGAAAGCTTAGTTAAAGCGATTTCAACAGGATGATAGCCACCATTTTCAGCACTATAGCTTTTATCTCTAAAGTTAATCGTAATGTGTTTAGCGCCATAGCTATCGGGGTACAGGGTAAGTACCTGGTTTAAAATAGTATGAAGGCTGTTAGATATAGGTAAAAAGGAAGGGCTAAAGGTAATAGCAGGTTTATTTAAAACGGGCATGAGAGCTCCTAAGTGTTATAAATTAATTCGGTTGATTGTTTTTGCTGTAAAGTGATCGAAGTGTTGTTGATTAAACGTGTTAACTAGGGCACCTTGCCAGCAGTGGAAAAGCTCAATAACGTGGGGTTGGTTTAACTCACAGCGTTTTATATCGGGTTGATAAAACCACTGATGCCTAAAGTTAAAGTAAAGCTCTACCTCTAAACGTTCAGTATCTTTGTCGGTAAAGGCAAAGCTCGTCATGGTGGCTATTTGCCAAGGCTTAGCGGGCTGGCTTCTAAATAAATGCACTTCTAGCGGGCGTGGGCCTGTTCTATTAGTAAGGTAGGGTGAATGTTTAAAGTTAAGCGCAATAGCGTGCGTTGTGTCAGGAATAGCGCATAAACTAATTGATGCTGCTAAGTATCGCTGTAGTGCTGGCAGTAAACTCACATAGGCGCAAGGCGAAGTAATGCTATTCATCATATCCACCCCTTTTCGGCAAACGACACACAACTTTCGCCAACCACTATGTGGTCTAGCACACGAATATCTACCAGCTTTAGCGCCTCTACTAAGCGTTCTGTAATGCGCTTATCGGCTTGGCTAGGTTCAGGAACACCTGAAGGATGGTTATGCGCAAATATTACCGCAGCGGCATTATGGCTTAATGCCATCTTTAACACCTCACGCGGGTAAACTGACGCGGCATCGATTGTGCCAAAAAACATTTCTTCAAAACTGATCAGCTGATGCTGGCTATCTAAAAACATCACTGCAAACACTTCACGCTCATGCGCACCCAGCTTTAAGGTCAAATACTCTTTTACATTTGCAACGTCGGTAAAGGTGCCTTCTCGTTTGTATTTAAGAGCTAGGGCTTCAGCCGCTCGCTCTAGCAGCTCATTCAGTCCAGACGTTTTAAAGGGATAGTGGTGATTGCTTTGGTTTGTTGTACGCATAGTAAGCTCCTTAAGTAATTTGTATGGCTATGCGTATTAATGAAATATATCTAAAACTGTTTTCAATAAGGCCTGTTACTTGGTGGCATAAGGGCGTGCGTATCCAACTATTAAAAGTAAAAAATAACTTTCCCGTGTTTGTTATGTAGCGATTGCTATTAATCGCCTATCAATAATTTAAACCAGTAGCCGGAGTAGCAAAGCATCGGCTTATTACGTTTTAGGAAAAACAATGAATACAGAAATTTATGTAGAAGCCGCCCTAGTCGAAACACAAAGAGACCGCTTTGTAGGTGGTATTGGCTTTATAGCACTGGATGACAATGCATGTATTGGAAATGAAAACTGGGAGTATTTTGGTTATACCAGCAACAGATTGGAACTAGAGCTTTCGGCCCTTGCTTTTGGGTTAAAGCATGCCAGTGATGGCGATATTATCTATTCAAGTAGCGACTATTGCGTAGATGGTTTTAATGACTGGCTAGCAGGCTGGAAACGCCGAGATTGGCGAAAAGCAAATAAAAAGCCAATTACCAATGAAGACCTTTGGCGGCTGGTGGATAAACTTAGCGCGAATAAGCACATTGAAGTAAAAAAAGCAGATAACCGCTTAGCAGGAAAGCATGCCGCTTATAGGTATGCACTAGCAGCGGCAAACCGTCAATTGTAATTTGTATAACTCACAAGCTGGCAGTACCAGCTTGTGAGTTATATGTGTGTTGCCTTAAAAAAGCATCGTTAGCTGTGCTCATTGAACAGACAAAAGTAAAAAATAACACGGCGGCCTTTGTTATGAGTTAAACAACATAACAGGGTTCAAAATGATAAATTTCCTTAGCCTAGGGCAAGTAATAAACAAAACAACATTGTGTAAAAGCAACATATATAAACTAATGAGTAACGGAGAGTTCCCAAAAAACTTTACCGTATCAGGTAAGCGAAAAGCTTGGCTTGAAAGCGACGTTGAAGAGTGGATGTTAAGTAAGCTAGAAGCCACAGAAGAGTAACTACAACTAAGTAAACTAAACGTATATTGAGCCAGGTCGTTAACGGCCTGGTGCTTTATGCGCTCATAATGCCTTTTAGCTTAGAGCAATTGGCGAGTTGTATTGACCATTCCGCAATTTTCTCATACTCTACTTTTGTTCACAGTCAGAGATAAATCAATGAGTGACGAAATACTAACAATTCAAGAGCTTGCTCTTTACTTAAAGCTTAATGAAAAAACAGCTTATCGCTTAGCGGGTGAAGGTAAACTACCAGGGTTTAAAGTAGGCGGTTCATGGCGCTTTAAACGTGAAGATATAGAACAATGGATAGAGCAAAAAAAACAAGGAGTGTAAGTGAATATAACCCCCTATCATGCAAAATACTTTGCACATGAATTATCAATTCTTCATGCCAATAATGGCGTAGACAGGCTTTCACAATCATTATTCGATGCAAGTGTTGATTTAAATCCACACCAAATTGAAGCTGCCTTATTTGCGCTAGATAACCCTTTAAATAAAGGTGTAGTGCTAGCAGATGAAGTAGGCTTAGGTAAAACCATTGAAGCAGGTTTAGTACTTTGCCAATACTGGGCCGAGCGCAAACGTAAACTACTTATTATTTGTCCTGCATCACTGCGCCGTCAATGGGCACAGGAGCTTCAAGATAAGTTTAACCTACCATCACAAATACTCGATGCTAAGACTTATAATCAACTGCAAAAATCAGGCATATATAACCCGCTAAATAATAAGCAAGTCGTAATAATGTCCTATCACTACGCTGCGAGGCTAGAAGATAAGCTAGTCGGGCAAATGTGGGATCTTGTAGTTATAGACGAAGCGCATAAACTTCGTAATGCTCACCGCGAAAGTAACAAAATGGGCCAAGCGTTAAAGCGTGCTTTATTTGGAAGAAAGAAACTTTTACTTACAGCAACACCACTTCAAAACTCCCTTATGGAGCTTTACGGCATGTCTACGTTAATAGATGAGCATATTTTTGGTGATGACAAAGCATTCAGAAAACAATTTATGCAAGGCGATAGTGACCAACAAGAGCTCAAAGAGCGTCTCGCAGGCTTTGTTAAACGCACACTACGTAAACAAGTACTTGAATATGTAAAGTATACTCAACGTAAAGCGTTAACCGTTCCTTTCACTCCATCAGATCAAGAACAAGCCTTATACGATGCTGTTTCAACGTTTATTGAAAAAGACCACAGCTACGCATTACCTAAACGACAAAAGCACTTAACAGGTCTGATATTACGCAAGCTGCTTGCCTCAAGCTCTCATGCTGTATTGAACACACTTCAAGTCATGAAGCGCCGCCTAGAACAGCTGAAAGAGCAACGAGATGATCATGAAGATGATTTGCTGCGCACTATAATTGAAGATGACGATTTAGAAACTGACTACTTAGACGAAGAAGACATCGATGAGCTATTAGATCAAGACGCGGCAAAAGAAGTCATTGATGACAAGCGCTTAGAGGATGAGATTAAAGAGCTTGAAGGATTTATCTCGCAAGCAGAAGGCATTAATAATGACGAAAAAGCAAAAGCCTTATTACAAGCCTTAGAACTTGGTTTTTCTCAAATGGCTGAAATGGGCGCGGCCCAAAAAGTTATCATATTTACAGAATCCAAAAGAACACAAGCCTATCTTGCAACGTTCCTTGCACAACATGGTTTTAAAGACAAAATAGTCACATTTAGTGGTTCCAATACACACATTGAAGCAACCGAAATATATAAATCATGGCGCGATAAACACGCAGGTTCAGATGTAGTCACCGGCTCCCCACAAGTAGACAGAAGAACAGCATTAATTGAGCACTTTAGAGATAGCGCCGAAGTAATGATTGCAACAGAAGCTGCCGCAGAAGGTGTTAACTTACAATTTTGTTCATTACTTATTAATTACGACTTACCCTGGAATCCACAGCGCGTAGAGCAACGCATAGGCCGTTGCCATCGTTACGGCCAAAAGTTTGATGTGGTTGTTATTAACTTCATGAATCAACGTAACTATGCAGATCAACGAGTACTTGAATTGCTCACTCATAAATTCACTTTATTTGATGGTGTATTTGGCGCATCCGATTCAGTACTAGGTAGCCTTGAAAGTGGTGTTGATTTTGAAAAGCGTATTCAGCAAATTTATCAAGAATGTCGTTCACCAGCAGAAATTGAAGCAGCCTTTGAAACACTGCAAAAAGAACTTGAAGCCGATATCAACGTTAAAATGCAGCAAACACAAGAGGCGCTATTAGAGCATTTTGATGAAGACATACATGATTTACTCAAAATAAAGTTAGACCAAGCAAACGAGCGCTTAGATAAAGTATCTAGGTGGTTTTGGGCCGTTACTCAGCACCAACTACAAGAGCAGGCTTATTTTAACGAGCAAGACTATACCTTTACGCTAACTAACAAAGTAGCCGAACAAGCTCAAGGTAAGTACCAGCTTATCCGAAAAGGCACACCACCTGAAAATACAGCTCAACAAGCTATTGACAGTCATGCGCACAAATACCGTATTACACACCCCCTAGGAGAGTATGTAATCGATAATGCAAGAGTGACTGACACGCCTAAGAATGAGATAATATTTGACTATAAAAACCACCCTACAAAGGTATCGGTTGCAGAAAAACTACAAGGACAGTCAGGCTGGCTATCGTTAAACTTGCTAAGAATAGAAGCTTTTCAAACAGAAGAGCACTTAGTTTTTACTGGTATTACCGATAAAGGCCAGTTAATTGATGCTGAGGCGTGTAAGGCACTGTTTAATGTTGGTGCTACAAATGGGAGTGGTATCGCATCTGATATCCCAGAAAAGTTCCTTGAAAACCAAACAAGGCAACTTGATGCCAAACTTGCAGAGGCGATGGATTTAAATAACCAATACTTTCAGGAAGAAAGAGACAAACTTGAAAAGTGGGCTGACGATAAAGTACTGGCAGCAGAACAAGCCCTTGTAGATACCAAAAACCAAATAAAGTCGCTTAAAAGAGAAAGCCGCCATGCTACTTCTGTAGAAGAGCAACAACAAATGCAAAAACAACTAAAGGATTTAGAGCGTAAACAACGACAGCAACGCGCTGAAATATGGGATGTTGAGGATGAAATTGCAGAAAAGCGTGATGCACTCATTAAAGCTTTAGAAATACGCATGAAGCAAAAAACAGAAGTTAATGAGTTATTTACAATTCGTTGGAGTGTTAAATAGTGATAAAAAACAAATCAGCATCTAACGCTATTAAAGAGTTGGCAAAAAAAATTGAAATGTCAAAATGGGGAGGACCCAACTCCCTCTTCGCTGATGAAATAAATAATGGTTTCAGATCTGCTCTCAAACTCTTTGGCGAGTGCGGTGACTATACTTTATTTAATAACTTACTTAATGCTTTTGATTATAAATATCGGCAAGTAATAGTAAAATACATTACCGATTGTTTACCACTAAAGTATTCATCTCTTAAAAATGGCTTCATTATTGATAAAACAAAAAGTAAATGGAGTGAGTGTGTACCTCAGATAGATGCAACCAACTTTTCTCCTATAAAAGATATAAGCCTTTCAAAAAATGCCTCTTCTGGAGTAATCAGTGTGGATAGAACAAAAATGGAGCTCCCTGAATTACACAGCTTTATGTTAGACGCACTCGTTCTTTTTCGTAACGAATTTAATGAAATGCAGATAGATGAGTTATTCCAAACAATTACAAAAGTGCGTGCTAAACGTATCGATTAAGATAAATTACATATATTGAGAATTTAAATGAGCAAGTACAACGAACTAGTAAAAAAATTAAAAGAGATTTTTCAGATAGACAGACCAGAGCTAGATTTTGGTATCTACCGCATTCTTAATGCTAAAGCTGATGAGATAAATAACTACCTAGAAAACACGCTTAAGCAAAAAATAAGTGATGCATTAGCAACTGCTGGCAATGCCAATAAAGAAGAGCTTGAGAAGCAACTCACCTCAGCTATTAAGGCAGCAGAAGATGCAGGCTTTAATCCTGAGGATAGTCCCAAAGTAAAAGACTTACGCCAACAAATAATAGCAACGTCTCAAGGTGCCAATGAGCACGAAAATGCTGTGTTTACTCACCTATTGTCATTTTTCTCTCGCTACTACGACAGTGGTGATTTTGTAAGCAAACGCCGCTATAAAGGCGACACCTATGCCATCCCCTATGCTGGTGAAGAAGTGATGCTGCACTGGGCTAACAAAGATCAATACTACATTAAAAGCGGTGAGAACTTCGCAAACTACTCGTTTAAGCTTGTTGATGGCCGCAAGGTTAGCTTTAAGTTATTGGCCGCCGATACAGCTAAAGATAACCGAAAAGACAATGACGCAGATAGGCGCTTTGTTTTAATTGAACCACATACGCGTACTAAATTTGACGAAGAAGGTAATGAGTACGATGAAGAGTACCAGCCAGTAACCGTTGTTAAATCAGACGGCACCGAAGAGCTAGTTATTCAGTTTGAGTACAAAGCCGTTAAAAAAGGTACTAAGCAAGATGCGTTAGTTACAGATGCACTACAAAAAGTATTGAGTCATGATCTAGTTCAAAGTAGCTGGGCAGATATTACCAAACGTGAGCCTACCGAAAAGAATCCTAATAGAACGCTGCTAGAAAAACATTTAACGACTTATACCCAACGTAATACCGCTGATTACTTTATTCACAAAGACTTGGGTGGGTTTTTATCTAATGAGCTTGATTTTTATATTAAAAATGAAGTGATGAATTTGGATAATGTACAAAACGCAGAAGTTTTTGCTGATATCGAAAAGCAACTTAGAATGATTCAATGCTTACGCTCTATTTCGTCAGATATTATTACATTTCTCGCCCAATTAGAAAATTTTCAAAAGAAGCTTTGGACAAAGAGAAAATTTGTAACTAAATCAGACTACTGCATCTCCCTTGATATGCTTTCAAAGGCTCTACAGGATAAGGTGTTAGAGTGCTCTGAATTGTGGGCTGACTGGATTAATTTAGGTTTAGTTACTAAACGAAATGAAAAAGACTTGGATGAATTAAAGGCTTTAAATTTACCTGTAGATACAAAATATTTAGACTCTACTATTAAAAATCAATTATTAGAAGAAATTGAGGATATAGATAGCAAAGTTAAAGGTGTAATTGTTGGAAGTGATAATTACCATAGCCTAAAATTACTTTCGAAAAAATATGAAAAGAAAGTAGACTTGGTACACATAGACCCTCCATACAATACTTTTTCTAGTGGGTTTCTATATAAAAACTCATTCCAGCATTCAAGTTGGCTTTCTCTCATGGAGAGTCGTATAAATGCATCCCTGCCAATGTTAGCTAACAATTTTGTTTATCAATCACATATCGATGAAAACGAATATGAAAGATTATTCAATTTATTTGAAGATAAAAACTTAGGTTATTTGTCTTCAATTATATGGAATAAACAAAACCCTATGATGGGAGGAAAAGGATTAGCTTTTCAACATGAGTATATCATTTGGGGATCTGATTCTAATGAACCTTTCCCGATGAAAAATGAAAATGTACTTGAAATGATAAAGTATAAAGACTCTTTAATTTCGCAATACAATGGAGTCACTGATGAAGTAAGACTTAAGTATTCCAAATGGGTCAAATCAAATAAGAAGTTGTCCGGAGGAGAACTAGCAAATCAATATATTGAAGATGATGGAAGAATTTATCAATCTGTTGGGATGTCATGGCCAAATCCAAAACCAGCACCAGAACAGTTTTTTAGACCATTAGTTCATCCTGTCACAGGTGAGAATTGTCCTATTCCATCAAGAGGTTGGTCAAGATCTCCTGATAAAATGGATGAATTAGTTTCAAGTAATGAAATCATTTTTGGTAAAGATCATAATACTCAACCAAGAAGAAAAATTTACTTAACAACAGAATCTAAAAAACCAATACCATCAGTTATTACCAGTGGTGCTAAAGGTAAAGTTGAACTTGATCATATGGGTTTAGGTTTTAGTTACTGTCACCCAACATCTCTTTACGAAACTCTTTTTTATGCAGGTCTACGAGGAAAACGTGACGGCATCATTTTAGACTATTTCGGAGGATCTGGTACAACAGCACATGCAACCTTAAAGCTTAATAAATTTGATAATGGAAATAGAACATATATTTTATTTGAACAAGGCCAACACCTCGAAAGTGTGCTACTCCCGAGAATAAAAAAAGCAATGTTTTCAGAGAGCTGGAAAAACGGGGTTCCAAAATTAGATGATTCAGGAAGCTCTCATTGCTTTAAATATATGTATTTAGAAAGTTACGAAGATACATTAAACAACCTCAAGCTTAAAAAAGCCCAACAAACATCTGATTTGTTTGAAATGATGAATGAAGAAGGCAAATCTGATTATCTGCTAAACTATATGCTTGAAACTGAAAGCAAAGGCTCTCTATTAAGTACAGATGATTTCAAAAAACCGTTTGATTATAAAATGAAGATTGCGGTTGATTCGGCAGGTGCAAGTGAAGAACAAAATGTTGACTTGGTTGAAACCTTTAACTATTTGATTGGCCTGCACGTGAATACTATTGAGTCAAACCTAGATAGGGGTTATGTGCGTATTGAAGGTAAGCTCCCCTCTGGTGAACGCGCGTTAGTGTTATGGCGTGACTGTGAAAAAATTCAATATGATGACTTTACTAAATTTGCTAACCGCTTTGATTTGTTCGCCAAACAAAAAACCTTTGATGTGATATACGTAAATGGTGATCACAACTTACCTACAGCTTTCACAGATGAAGGTGCTGATGGTGTAGAAAGCACAAGGACACTGAAACTACGTCAAATCGAACCTGAGTTTTTAGAGCAAATGTTTGCTCCTGACGAACTAGTGTAAGGAGTAATAACATGGCTATAGGTAAAGCAACTAAAAAGAAAACCAATAAAAAACTTAGTTTTCACCAACAACTGGTGCTAAACCGCTTTATGTACCGTTTTTTTACTGATGGTACATTACAAGGATTAAAGTCACGTTTGGGTGAAGACCGCTTTGAAGGCATTCATGATGATGGGCAAAGTAATTACTTTCATGAACTCTGTAACAATTACTTTAACGCTGAGCTTATTAACAGTGATGATTTAAGACGGTATGACTTAAATATTGTTACTCATTGGCAGCAAATTACTGAGCACCGCAATCGTAAAGAAGATACTGTGATGAATATGAAGTACTTTCAGTATTTGTCGCTACTGTTTACTGAAATCTACTTAGACTTTTACTTTAATAAAAAGCAGTTGCTACTTGATGGTTTAAACCAAGAATTAACTGTTTTTAATAAAGAACAAAAAGCGGCTGATAACTTTCAAGAGTATATTTTAGACGAACTAAATAAGCTTGCTTTTTGGAATGCCACAGGCTCAGGTAAAACACTACTTTTACACGTAAATATATTGCAGTACTTGCATTACTATCAGGCAGGTAATTCGCACAACTACCCGGATAAAATAATATTACTAACCCCTGATGAGCGCCTATCCGCACAGCATTTAAAAGAGTTACATGACTCAGGCTTTGACCATGTAAGGCTTTTTGATAAAAACGGTAATACGCCATTTAGAGGCACAATAGAAGTTATTGATATCAATAAGCTTGCCGATGATATGGGTGATAAAACTGTTGCAGTAGAAGCCTTTGAAGGCAATAACCTGGTACTTATTGATGAAGGCCATAAGGGCACAGGTACAGCTGCAGGTGCTTGGATGCGACGCCGCGACACCTTGACAAAAGACGGCTTTGCGTTTGAGTACTCGGCAACCTTTGGTCAAGCAGTGGCTGACGGTAAAACCGTTGAAGCTGTAAAAACAGATATTCAAAAGAAAAAAGCTAAAATGCTTTTTGAAACAACTGCGCTGAATAAACTAGACGAAGAGCAATTAGCCAAGCTTGAACTTGATTATGCAGAGCTGCGCGATGCCCGTATTCAAGCAACGCGTGAAGTGTATGGTAAGTCGGTACTGTTTGATTACTCATATAAGTTTTTCTATGAGGACGGTTACGGTAAAGAGTCGTTAATACTCAACTTAGGCGATGATAAAAGCGAAGAGCGCCGCTATGAATACTTTACAGCTTGCTTGTTAAGCTTTTATCAACAGCAATTTTTGTATACTAAAAGCGAAGAGCAGCTAAGCGAGTTTAATATTGAAAATCCGCTTTGGGTTTTTGTGGGGAGCTCGGTTTCTAAAGAAGATTCTGATATTCAGCAAGTGGTTAAGTTTTTAGCGTGGTTTTTAAATAATGAAAACCAAGCGAAAGCGTGGATTAAGGACCTAGTTGCAAATAAAGCAAGAATACTTGATACCAAAGAGCGTAATATTTTTCATAACCGCTTTACGCCATTAATGGGTACAGGCAAAGACGAAGCGCAAATCTATTTAGATATTTTGAACAGATTATTCAATACCACTTACACTGGCCAGCGTTTAATTGTTGCGAATTTAAAAGGCAGCAAAGGTGAGTTGGCACTACGTGTAGGTACATCGAAGCCGTTTGGCCTAATTAACGTTGGTGACTCCTCTAAGCTTTACAAAGCGTTAGATGAGGAACAGTCATTTGATTATATAACCGATGACTTTGCTAAAACCTTATTTAATTCCATCAATGATAAAGATTCTAAGCTAAATATTTTGATTGGCTCTCGTAAGTTTACCGAGGGGTGGTCTAGCTGGCGCGTTTCGACAATGGGCTTGCTTAACATTGGCCGTGGCGAAGGCTCTCAAATAATTCAGTTATTTGGCCGTGGTGTACGCTTAAAAGGTAAAGGTTACTCTTTAAAACGCAGTACACCAGCACAAAGACCTAAAGGCTTGCACTTAGAAAAACTTGAAACACTGAATATTTTTGGTGTGCGTGCAGATTACATGGCCACATTTAAACAATACCTTGAAGCAGAAGGCATTACGCCCAGCGATGAAATTCTTGAGCTAGACTTTGAAACTAGACCAAGTTTACCAAAAACAAAGTTGAAGACCTTAAAACTTAAAGACGGTTATAAAGATAACCAAAAGAAAGGCTTTAAACGTGTACACTTTCCTAATTTATACGAAGTGCCAGCAGAGTTTAAGGGAAAAATTAAAACGCCTCATATTAAGCTTGACTTATATCCAAAACTTGAGGCATTAAGCACGACTGATACGGGTGATAAAACGCCAGCATCTGATCGCATACCAAGAAACATAGATTATAAGGTGATAGCGGCGTTTGATTTTGAGCGTATTTATTTAGCACTTCAAGATTTTAAATTGCAACGAGGCTGGAGTAATTTAAGGCTCGAAAAAAAGCGTTTAGAAGACTTTTGCTTAGGGAAAACTGATGCAGGCAACTCTTGGTATACTTTGCTTATACCAGCGCAAGACTTAGAGATAAAGCTCTATAGTGATATCCAAAAGCAAGAGGATATTATGATCCGCTTGTTAGAGGACTACACAGATAGGTTTTACAAAGCCTTAAAAAATGCCTATGAGGGGCAGTTTTTTGAAGTGACTCATGTTCATGAAGATGATCCTGGTATGCTCAAAGTTTATAATTTTGAAATAGATGAATCAGATGATGGATTTGAGTATTCTGCTAGGCTGGAAGAGCTACAAAAAATAGTTGCAAGTGGCGATGTTGGTGAAGCTAAAAAATGGGAAGCTCCTGGGGTAGTTGCTGTGACATTTGATAAGCACTTGTATTACCCGTTAATGTCGATAGACAAAGATGCTGGCCTGCCACTAAAAATGCGCCCAATGGCATTTGATGCGCCAAGTGAAATACAGTTTGTAACAGAGCTGCAAGAGTTTGTTGATTCAAAACGAGGCCAGGAAGTAATTGGCGACAAGAGTATTTATTTGCTCCGTAATGCTGATACTAAAGCTAAAGGTTTAGGGTTTGCGCTAGCAGAGAACTTTTATCCTGACTTTTTATTATGGCTGGTGGACGACGCAACGGGCGAGCAATGGCTTAGTTTGATTGACCCTAAAGGTATACGCCAAATTGATTTAAATAGCGGTAAATTTGGCTTGTATAAAGAAATCAAGAACTACGAGCAAGACAACCTAAATCTCAGCTCATTTATTCTATCAGGTACATCATTTAATGATTTATTAAATGTCAGTTTATCTAAAGACGAACTAGAAGATGCCAATGTGGTATTTATGGAAGATGGAAAGGATGTTTATTTAGAGAAAATAATTAGAGGCATGGTTGCTTAAGTAAGTACTTAAAGTAAATGCCAGCACTAGCGTTTATACCTTATGAGTATAAACGCTAGTGCTATTTTTAATTGCTAGAAGGCTCACTGTTTAGTTTTCAAAGCCAATGTTGTGGTATTTGTAGATCAAAGGTTTTAGCAGCATACCTGAGCATTGAGAGGAGCTCATTATACCGAGCCTGATCAAACGATTGATTAGAATTTCTTTTTTCAAGAAGGCCTTTTAGCTCAACAAGATTAAACATATCTAATTTATAAAAATTTCCCCAAGTAGCTTCACCAAAGAGGTTATAGATGACTTCTGTGCTGTCACGTTCACTAGCTAAGCGTTTTGGCTCATTTATTTTTGCCAGAGCAGCTTCGCCTTCTTCTTTTGTATCGTAGGTGTTTAATTGTTTCATTTTTGTGCTTCTCTTGAGACTATATTTTTTACTGTTAGGGCTAGTTTTTCTAACGCAATTTTGCGCTCTTCAAAGTAATCGTACTTATCATAAATACCTTCTACTCCTTTTAACTTATGATTTAAGCATCTCTCGGCTACATAGCCGGGGGTGCCTTGCTGTGCGAGTAAAGTACGACAGGTGCGGCGTAAGTCATGAACAGTAAAGTGAGGCATATCCCCCATTAAGTTTGGTGGCTGTTTCTTTTTACCTGGCTCATGGCCAAATAACTTAGTGATAGCGCGATTAAGCGTATCAGGCCCCATATGCGGATTTTTACTGGCTCGACGGCTAGGAAACACATAGTCAGAACCACAACTTCTCATTTTTAGCTCTTCAAACCACTGTATTACTGGTGGGGCCAAAGGAATACTAAGGCCTACATTGGTTTTACTGCGCTCTTTGGGCAGCTCCCACACCGCTTTTTCTAAGTCAAATTCCTCCCACTTTGCTTCGCATAATTCAGACTTACGAACCCCTAAACATACTAATAAAGTACAGGCTAAGTGGTTGTCACGAGTGAAGCTCATTGGATTTTTTTTGGCGGTATCAAAAAATTGCTTAAGTTCGCTGGTGGTTAATGCTCTGTCTTTACTTTTTTCTACACCGCCTGCGTCACGCACTGTAAATGCAGAGGCTGGATTTCCTGCTATTAGGTCTAGTTTTATTGCATGGTTAAATAATTGCTTACAATAGCCAAGCGCATCGTTTGCAATTGTAGGTTTACCTGCGGCTGTTATGGCATTAATAGTGGTGCGTATATCACGTGCGCTTATTTGGTCGAGCTTTATATCACCAATTACCGGAGCAATATCTTTAGTGTAAACGCGCTTTGGGATCTCAGGGTATTTTAAACGCTTTACTAAGGTGGGATACCAGTCATTAAATAAGTCATTAACTGTTTTAATGCTTTCTTGCTCTGCTCGCTTTCGTTGTATTAATGGGTCAAAACCATCGCGTACTTGTTTCATTTTAGTGGCGGCTTCAAGACGGGCGTTTGCCAGGGTTAGATCTTTTACTTTAGCTAACGTCATTTCGCGGCGTTTTTTATTTGAGGTAAAACGCAGCATCCAACTAGCCGTGCCTGAAGACGGAACCACCAAGTACAAGCCATCACCGTCAGCGTAGCGTTGTGTTTTATTGCCACCTGTTTTTATAAGTGATTCTACTTTTTTTACCGTTAGTTTAGCCATAATCCACCTTTAACAGCCATGATACCGGTGGGTAAGATTTTACCCACCACTTAGGTTTTAAGTAAGTGTACCATACCCACCATATTAACCACCACTTGGTGGTGGTTTTATGTAGAAGTTAATGGACTTGTGTAGAGTTTTATTTAGTTAACTTGTTGATTTTTAGTTTCTTTAAATCTTATTGAGGCTCGTGTGGAGCTTATTCAATATTCTGGATCTGCTCACGCATTTGCTCAATCAGGACTTTTAGCTCTACAGCTGCGTTGGTGATGTCACTATTGATAGATTTAGATGCTAACGTGTTTGCTTCACGATTAAACTCTTGCATCATAAAATCTAAACGACGACCACAAGCACCACCTTTACTCAGGATTTTGCGAGTTTCTTTAACGTGCGACTTTAAACGGTCTAGCTCTTCGGCAACATCTTGCTTTTGTGCAAGATAAATCAGTTCTTGCTCAAGGCGTGACTCATCAATATTTGTTGTTAAATCTTCAAGCTTTTGTACTAACTTTTCACGTTGCCACTTAGTAATTTCTGGCATATGTGCTTCAACAATATCAACTTGCTCTAAAATGGCGGTTAATCGTGTAGTTATCATTTCTTCAAGGTTTGCACCTTCATCGCCACGCGCAGATTTAAAGTCTTCAATTACTTGGTCAAGACCACTAATAAGAGCTGTATTTACACTATCCATATCAATTTCTTGTGCTTCCATAACACCAGGCCAACGTAAAATATCCACAGGGTTAATGTCACCACTGCTTTGTTGCTGAACCCACTTAGCACTATTAATTAACTGCTCCGCCAGCGACTGATTAATTGATAATTCACCAACATGTGCTGGATTTGCGACAAATTTTAAGAAGACTTCTACCTTACCACGCTGTAAGTGCTTACGCAGACGCTCGCGAATAACGGGCTCCATGCCACGAAATTGCTCTGGTGCACGAATAAATGTTTCAAGGTAACGTTGGTTCACTGAACGAACTTCCCACGTGCCAGTGCCCCATTCGCCTTTAATTTCGCGACGCGCATAAGCTGTCATACTGTGGATCATGGATGATTTCCTACATTTTTAAATACAATAGTGTAATGATTATACCGTAACACTGCTTAAGCTCTAAAGAAAATTTAGCCTACTGAGTGTTTTTTAAACACACTTTAATCTAAATCAACATGGCATCTGTATTCACATCCACATATAATGTGGCAAATTCAGAATTAAGGGGATCGTCAATGCGTCCAAGCGAAAGAACACCTAATCAAATTAGACCGGTTACGTTTACACGTAACTATACTTTGCATGCTGAAGGCTCAGTATTAGTAGAGTTTGGTAACACTAAGGTACTTTGTACCGCGACAGTTGAAGCTGGCGTGCCACGCTTTATGAAAGGCCAAGGTAAAGGTTGGGTAAACGCAGAATATGGCATGTTACCGCGCGCAACACACACACGTAACAGTCGTGAGGCAACGCGAGGTAAACAAGGCGGTCGTACAATGGAAATACAGCGTCTGATTGCTCGCTCTTTACGTGCAGCAATAGATCTAAAAGCACTCGGTGAAAACACAATTACTATTGATTGTGATGTAATTCAAGCTGATGGTGGTACACGTACAGCATCAATTAGTGGTGCATGTGTCGCACTCGTTGATGCACTTACTTACATGCGTGCAAAAGGGATGATTAATTCAAATCCACTTAAGCATATGATCGCGGCTATTTCAGTTGGTATATATAAAGGCCAAGCGATTAGCGATTTAGAATACCTTGAAGACTCTGACGCTGAAACCGACATGAATGTAATTTTAACTGAAACAGGTAAAATTATTGAAGTACAAGGGACTGCTGAAGGCGAGCCTTTCTCGTTTGACGAACTTGATGAGCTACTTACACTCGCTAAGCACTCAATTCGTGAAATTATAGATGTACAAAAACAAGCACTAGCATAAATAGGTAATCAGCGATGAAAGAATATCAAAAAGAGTTTATTGAATTTGCTTTAGAAAAGCAGGTATTAAAGTTTGGTGAATTTACCTTAAAATCTGGCCGTACAAGTCCATACTTTTTTAATGCAGGTTTGTTTAATACCGGTCGTGATCTTGCTCGCTTAGGTCGCTTTTATGCAGCGGCACTTGAAGATGCAGCAATTGAATATGATGTACTATTTGGTCCCGCTTATAAAGGTATTCCAATTGCAACAACTACCGCAGTTGCGTTAGCTGATCATTACAACAAAGATGTGCCTTACTGCTTTAACCGTAAAGAGAAAAAAGCACACGGTGAAGGTGGCAGCTTAGTAGGTTCGGATCTTAAAGGTAAGATAATGCTAGTTGATGATGTGATCACTGCAGGTACTGCAATTCGCGAATCTATGGAAATTATTGCTGAAAATGGCGCAGATTTAAGTGGTGTTTTAATCGCACTTGATCGCCAAGAAAAAGGTAAAGCTGAGCTTTCAGCTATACAAGAGGTAGAGCGTGACTTTAATACTCAAGTAACTTCTATTGTTAAATTGGCTGATCTAATCAGTTACCTTGAAAATCAAGGAACCATGGATGAGCATTTAGCGGCAGTAAAAGCATACCGAGATCAATACGGTGTAGCATAAGTAAGAGCCTCGCAAAAGCGGGGCTTTATTTTGTTTAAAATTTAGCAGAACTCGCACGAATAGTTAAAGCGAGTTAATTCTCATAGTCGAGTGATTAAATCCAACTATAGCCATAAAAGCATTAGCAGATCGTATAAGTACAGAGATTAATGTTCCATCGGATCAAGCTAAAGATATAAGATCTGCAGAGGTTACTCTCCTATTGGTGATCATGATGATCATTCTTTCACACATTTAAGGGCTACCTCACAGTTAAGCGCTTAAATACCGCGTTTATTGTTAATAAATTGATAGTTATGTTGTGTTTTTAGTATCTATCGTTCAAATATCCAGCGAACAGTCATTTATTTCAAGTTTTCTTCAAAAAAGGGTTGATCTGTTTTCGGATCTCCCTATAATGCGACCCCACTGAGACGGCAGAGCGCAACGCATAGCGAGGCACGAGCTAATCAGTCAGTCGAGTAAAACTTAGTTTCGAGAACTTTCAAGTTTTAAAAAATTAAGTGTTGACAAAAAAATAGGAAAGCGTAATATGCGCAGCCCTAGCGAGATAAAGTTAAACGCTTTAATCGCAACGTTCTTTAACAATATAAAGCAATCATCTGTGTGGGCACTCGTACAGATTGAGTTCTAACAGCCAAGCTACTTAGGTAGTGAGGCAAACAAATTTAGAGTCTCAATTGAAACTGAGTGACCAACAGAATAGTTACTTCGGTAATTATTCAGCACAGTCAATTCAATATCGAAAGATATTAAATAAATTCAGAATTCATTGAGCTGTCGAAAGACATAAAACTTTTTAATTGAAGAGTTTGATCATGGCTCAGATTGAACGCTGGCGGCAGGCCTAACACATGCAAGTCGAGCGGTAACATTTCTAGCTTGCTAGAAGATGACGAGCGGCGGACGGGTGAGTAATGCTTGGGAACATGCCTTGAGGTGGGGGACAACAGTTGGAAACGACTGCTAATACCGCATAATGTCTACGGACCAAAGGGGGCTTCGGCTCTCGCCTTTAGATTGGCCCAAGTGGGATTAGCTAGTTGGTGAGGTAATGGCTCACCAAGGCGACGATCCCTAGCTGGTTTGAGAGGATGATCAGCCACACTGGGACTGAGACACGGCCCAGACTCCTACGGGAGGCAGCAGTGGGGAATATTGCACAATGGGCGCAAGCCTGATGCAGCCATGCCGCGTGTGTGAAGAAGGCCTTCGGGTTGTAAAGCACTTTCAGTCAGGAGGAAAGATTAGTAGTTAATACCTGCTAGTTGTGACGTTACTGACAGAAGAAGCACCGGCTAACTCCGTGCCAGCAGCCGCGGTAATACGGAGGGTGCGAGCGTTAATCGGAATTACTGGGCGTAAAGCGTACGCAGGCGGTTTGTTAAGCGAGATGTGAAAGCCCCGGGCTCAACCTGGGAACTGCATTTCGAACTGGCAAACTAGAGTGTGATAGAGGGTGGTAGAATTTCAGGTGTAGCGGTGAAATGCGTAGAGATCTGAAGGAATACCGATGGCGAAGGCAGCCACCTGGGTCAACACTGACGCTCATGTACGAAAGCGTGGGGAGCAAACAGGATTAGATACCCTGGTAGTCCACGCCGTAAACGATGTCTACTAGAAGCTCGGAACCTCGGTTCTGTTTTTCAAAGCTAACGCATTAAGTAGACCGCCTGGGGAGTACGGCCGCAAGGTTAAAACTCAAATGAATTGACGGGGGCCCGCACAAGCGGTGGAGCATGTGGTTTAATTCGATGCAACGCGAAGAACCTTACCTACACTTGACATACAGAGAACTTACTAGAGATAGTTTGGTGCCTTCGGGAACTCTGATACAGGTGCTGCATGGCTGTCGTCAGCTCGTGTTGTGAGATGTTGGGTTAAGTCCCGCAACGAGCGCAACCCCTATCCTTAGTTGCTAGCAGGTAATGCTGAGAACTCTAAGGAGACTGCCGGTGATAAACCGGAGGAAGGTGGGGACGACGTCAAGTCATCATGGCCCTTACGTGTAGGGCTACACACGTGCTACAATGGCGCATACAGAGTGCTGCGAACTCGCGAGAGTAAGCGAATCACTTAAAGTGCGTCGTAGTCCGGATTGGAGTCTGCAACTCGACTCCATGAAGTCGGAATCGCTAGTAATCGCGTATCAGAATGACGCGGTGAATACGTTCCCGGGCCTTGTACACACCGCCCGTCACACCATGGGAGTGGGTTGCTCCAGAAGTAGATAGTCTAACCCTCGGGAGGACGTTTACCACGGAGTGATTCATGACTGGGGTGAAGTCGTAACAAGGTAGCCCTAGGGGAACCTGGGGCTGGATCACCTCCTTATACGATTTAGAACTTATTTGTTCGTAGTGTCCACACAGATGATTGTTAGTTAGCTAAGCCACTGGCTTAACTAATTAATATGCTCTTTAAAAATTTGGAAAAGCTGATAATAAAATTCGTATGAATACAGTGTATTTGTACAGAGTTTTCAAAAGTAAAAAAGAATGATAGCAGTATCATTCAGTGCCATTTAATGAACGTTTACGTTTATTGATTGGTATCTACTTTAGTATTCAATATTAACTTCTGGCGAAGTTAAACTGTCACACAACAAAGACCCGTTTGGGTTGTATGGTTAAGTGACTAAGCGTACACGGTGGATGCCTTGGCAGTTGGAGGCGATGAAGGACGTATTAACTTGCGATAAGCCTAGTCAAGCTAGTAAAAAGCACTTGAGACTAGGATTTCCGAATGGGGAAACCCACCTGCTTGCAGGTATCGTTAACTGAATACATAGGTTAACGAGGCGAACGCGGAGAACTGAAACATCTAAGTACCCGTAGGAAAAGAAATCAACCGAGATTCCGATAGTAGCGGCGAGCGAAATCGGAACAGCCCTTAAGCTTATTATGTGTTAATGGAAGGCTCTGGAAAGTGCCACGATACAGGGTGATAGTCCCGTACATGAAAACGCATTTTAAGTGAAATCGAGTAGGTCGGAGCACGTGAAACTTTGACTGAATATAGGTGGACCATCATCTAAGGCTAAATACTCCCAACTGACCGATAGTGAACCAGTACCGTGAGGGAAAGGCGAAAAGAACCCCTGTGAGGGGAGTGAAATAGAACCTGAAACCGTGTACGTACAAGCAGTAGGAGCCCACTTGTTGGGTGACTGCGTACCTTTTGTATAATGGGTCAGCGACTTATATTTTGTAGCGAGGTTAACCGATTAGGGTAGCCGTAGGGAAACCGAGTCTTAACTGGGCGAATAGTTGCAAGGTATAGACCCGAAACCCGGTGATCTAGCCATGGGCAGGTTGAAGGTTGAGTAACATCAACTGGAGGACCGAACCCACTAACGTTGAAAAGTTAGGGGATGACCTGTGGTTAGGAGTGAAAGGCTAATCAAACCGGGAGATAGCTGGTTCTCCCCGAAATCTATTTAGGTAGAGCCTCGGACGAATACTTACGGGGGTAGAGCACTGTTAAGGCTAGGGGGTCATCCCGACTTACCAACCCTTTGCAAACTCCGAATACCGTAAAGTAATATCCGGGAGACACACGGCGGGTGCTAACGTCCGTCGTGAAGAGGGAAACAACCCAGACCGCCAGCTAAGGTCCCAAAGTCATAGTTAAGTGGGAAACGATGTGGAAAGGCCCAGACAGCCAGGAGGTTGGCTTAGAAGCAGCCATCCTTTAAAGAAAGCGTAATAGCTCACTGGTCGAGTCGGTCTGCGCGGAAGATGTAACGGGGCTAAACTATGCACCGAAGCTGCGGATTCAAAATTTATTTTGAGTGGTAGGGGAGCGTTCTGTAAGCGGTTGAAGGTGTACCGGGAGGTATGCTGGACGTATCAGAAGTGCGAATGCTGACATGAGTAACGATAATGCGGGTGAAAAACCCGCACGCCGGAAGACCAAGGGTTCCTATCCCATGTTAATCAGGGTAGGGTAAGTCGACCCCTAAGGCGAGGCCGAAAGGCGTAGTCGATGGGAAACGGATTAATATTTCCGTACTTGGTATAATTGCGATGGGGGGACGGAGCAGGCTAAGCAAGCATGGCGATGGTAGTCCATGTGAAAGTGTGTAGGCTAGTGACTTAGGTAAATCCGGGTTGCTGTTAGGCTGAGACACGAGACGAGTCACCAAGGTGATGAAGTTGCTGATGCCATACTTCCAGGAAAAGCCTCTAAGCTTCAGATTATACCGAATCGTACCCCAAACCGACACAGGTGGTCAGGTAGAGAATACTAAGGCGCTTGAGAGAACTCGGGTGAAGGAACTAGGCAAAATCGTACCGTAACTTCGGGAGAAGGTACGCTCCGATTGGTGATGGGACTTGCTCCCTAAGCTGATTGGAGCCGCAGTGACCAGGTGGCTGGGACTGTTTATTAAAAACACAGCACTGTGCAAAATCGCAAGATGACGTATACGGTGTGACACCTGCCCGGTGCCGGAAGGTTAATTGATGGGGTTATCTTCGGAGAAGCTCTTGATCGAAGCCCCGGTAAACGGCGGCCGTAACTATAACGGTCCTAAGGTAGCGAAATTCCTTGTCGGGTAAGTTCCGACCTGCACGAATGGTGTAACCATGGCCACGCTGTCTCCACCCGAGACTCAGTGAAATTGAAATCGCAGTGAAGATGCTGTGTACCCGCGGCTAGACGGAAAGACCCCGTGAACCTTTACTACAGCTTGGCACTGAACATTGAACCTACATGTGTAGGATAGGTGGGAGACTTAGAAGCAGAGACGCTAGTTTTTGTGGAGTCGTCCTTGAAATACCACCCTTGTAGTTTTGATGTTCTAACGTTGGCCCCTGAATCGGGGTTACGGACAGTGCCTGGTGGGTAGTTTGACTGGGGCGGTCTCCTCCCAAAGAGTAACGGAGGAGCACGAAGGTTGGCTAAGTACGGTCGGACATCGTACGGTTAGTGTAATGGTAGAAGCCAGCTTAACTGCGAGACAGACACGTCGAGCAGGTACGAAAGTAGGTCATAGTGATCCGGTGGTTCTGAATGGAAGGGCCATCGCTCAACGGATAAAAGGTACTCCGGGGATAACAGGCTGATACCGCCCAAGAGTTCATATCGACGGCGGTGTTTGGCACCTCGATGTCGGCTCATCACATCCTGGGGCTGAAGTCGGTCCCAAGGGTATGGCTGTTCGCCATTTAAAGTGGTACGCGAGCTGGGTTTAGAACGTCGTGAGACAGTTCGGTCCCTATCTGCCGTGGGCGTTTGAGAATTGAGAGGGGTTGCTCCTAGTACGAGAGGACCGGAGTGAACGAACCGCTGGTGTTCGGGTTGTCATGCCAATGGCATTGCCCGGTAGCTACGTTCGGAACTGATAAGCGCTGAAAGCATCTAAGCGCGAAGCAGGCCTCGAGATGAGTTCTCACTAGACTTTTAAAGTCTCTGAAGGGCCGTTGAAGACTACAACGTTGATAGGCAAGATGTGGAAGTGGTGTGAGCCATTAAGCTAACTTGTACTAATTACCCGTGAGGCTTAACCATACAACGCCAAACGCGTTTTATGTGATAGTTTAAGCGCAGAAGTTAATATGACTAAAGTAGATTTACGATACTCTTTATTATCAGAATTCCAAATTTTAGTAAGCTCGATTAAATCGACCTTACACCAAATTTGCTTGGTGACAATAGCGTTTTGGACCCACCTGACCCCATGCCGAACTCAGTAGTGAAACGAAACAGCGCCGATGATAGTGTAGCATTTGCTATGTGAAAGTAGGACATTACCAGGCTCCAAATTTAGTCGAAAGACTTTAAATTTAAAAATAAATAATAAGAAAATTGAAAAGAATTTTCTTGGTGACAATAGCGTTTTGGACCCACCTGACCCCATGCCGAACTCAGTAGTGAAACGAAACAGCGCCGATGATAGTGTAGCATTTGCTATGTGAAAGTAGGACATTACCAGGATCCAAATAAGAGAAACCCGTTACAGCGATGTAACGGGTTTTTTGCTGTCTGGGATTTAATAAATAGCCAAGAGCCCATGCCGAACTCAGTGGTGGCCGTTCTCGTATATCCTGTGCTCCACGGCATTCGTATTCCTAAACAGCTCGAAGGCGAGCCCCGCAAAAGGCCGCCCCGACACAATGATAGTGTCGCATTTGCTATGTGACTTTCTACTGCTGTGGGCACCATGACATTACCAGGATCCAAATAAGAGAAACCCGTTACAGCGATGTGACGGGTTTTTTTTTGTCTGAGATAAAGAAAAACATCAAGCCAAGACTGTATATGGAACTTAGTAGTGGCCGCTCTTGCATATCTTGTGCTCCATGGCATTCGTATTCCTATACATCAAACAAAACAGCTTGGATCTAAACAAAAAAGTGGGATGTTCTATTGTATTGTCGCTATAAGGCTCCAAATAACAGAACCACGTTACAGCAAAATGCTGGTTTTTTATTGTTTTAAATTTGAAGATGAATTACGCAATATCTTAAAAAAAGAGACTGCCAGCCAATCTCATCATGTATATGCTTCCTATCAGATTACTAATAACTTATAGACTTAACATTCTCATGCAGTTATAGATCCTACGTGTTAAAATTTGATTTTAACTTTGCATATTATTGAGGTGTCTATTGCCAACCAGTGATTATCAACGAGTGCTAAATGAGATAACTCAAGAGGTTAAACCTTTATTGAGCCAAGGTAAGGTTGCTGATTATATCCCTGCTCTTGCTGAAGTTGATCTTGAGCAGTTTTCTATTGCCATTTACACCACTGAGGGGGAGATATTTTGCGCGGGTGATTGTGAACAGCGTTTTACTATTCAATCTGTTTCTAAAGTAATGACTCTTACATTAGCGCTGCAACGTTATGGCGATGAACTATGGAGTAGAGTGGGTAAAGAGCCCTCTGGAACAGCATTTAATTCACTGACACAGCTTGAGTTTGAAAAAGGCATACCCCGTAACCCATTTATTAATGCGGGTGCCATAGTTACCTGTGATGCTTTATATAGTCGTTTATCAGCACCCATGCACTCTATGCTGGAAACATTTCGCGATTTATCTGGTAATCGAAGTATCGTAATAGATAAACAAGTGGCTAATTCAGAGTATGAGTTTAGGCATCGAAATGCGGCAATGGCACACTTAATGAAATCATTCGGTAACTTTGAAAATGAAGTGGATGATGTGCTGTGGTCATACTTTAATTTTTGTGCCATAGAACTTAATTGTATTGAACTTGCTAAGGCTTACAACTTTTTAGCTAATAAAGGGATAGATTACAGCTCTTCTAAACGAGTGCTTTCTAGCCGTCAAAATAAGCAACTAAACTCGTTGTTATTTACCAGTGGTTTATATGATGCGGCGGGTGATTTTGGTTATCGAGTGGGGATGCCTGGAAAATCAGGGGTTTCTGGGACTATATTGGCGGTATTACCGAATAGGTTTACTGTGGCAGTGTATTCCCCAGGATTAAACTCTTTTGGTAACTCGGTGGCAGGAATAGCAGCATTAGAGCTGCTATCTAAAAAGCTTGATATATCGATATTTTAAATACGCTGAGTGCATTGGGATTTTATTGATCCCAATACACTTGCTCTAAACAATCTTCTCGCTCTGGTAAGCCACGTGATAAGCGTGGAGAATGCTGAACCAGCACTTCGTAACTTGCACGGTTGGCGTATTTACTAATTTGAGCGAGCGAAGAGTAGGTAATCGCTTGTTGCTGATGTTTTGCTGAATTAGCAACGTTCAACTTATGATAAACATTCGCTGATAAGTCATGCAATACAGCGGCTAAAGCACAATCACCAGCGCCGTTGGTATTTTTAATCGAGTCAGGCCCGCCCATAAACGGAGCAGTATGACTATATGCCTTTATTGGGTTTTCACAGTCAACTTTACGCATTGCACGTGAAAACTCATAACGATTAAAATCAGGGATAGCACCAGGCAAAAGTGGATACTCTGTTTCGCGTTTGAAACTGTCATCAACAAAACCAGCCATAAATAAGCCTTTTTCACCGGCAGTACAAATTACTAAATCAACCCAGTCTAATGCTTTGTCGGCAGCTAGTAATGGATCTTCAAATCCAGTAATTGCTTGGCCTTCTTCTTCGTTCATAGCAAGGATATCAACATGCTTTTCTACAAAGTTAGCCCACCATGTCGGATCCTGCTCGATAAGAAACTTAGTACCGAGTGTTAATACAACCGGTACATCTGCATCGTTAGCATACTTGATTGCTTGCATGGTCGCTTCGGTCATGGTTTCATCGCCTTGAGTACGCATTAAATAAGCGCTAATCACTAATGCCGATGAGCCTTCGATTAGCTCTTTATCAATTGACTCAGGCTTTAGATAATTCATCAGGCCAGCACTAATGGCAAAGGTGCGTTCACCTGTTTCATCAATCAATGTGAAACAGCGGCCTATAGGACCATCTACAGGCTGTAAGTAGTCTAAGTCTACGCGACTTGAGTTATTACATAAGAAGCGATAAGCATAACTGCCTATTTTTATGTTTTCACTCATTACACCTAATAGCACCGAACGGTCATCAGCAAGTACGGAATAGTTGTGCATTGTGTTGCCAACGGTTCCGCCTGCGAATTCGTAATCGACCATGTCGTTCAGTTTTAAGCGATCGTATAAAGCATTGGTGATGTCATTATCTATAACTTGCGACATCCCTCGGCGCAATTGAAATTCATCGAGAAAAGCTTGGTCAACCTTAGCTTCTATATCAACAACGATTTGATCGATCCCCGTAATATAGCTGCGGTGTAATCGCTCAGTGGCGTTAAGTTGATTGGTCAGTGGATCTTTGGCTTCCACTGGAAAATAATGTTTATGCCTGCGGCGTCCAGGAAATTTCATTTGCTACCCGTGTTGTGAGCTAAATAAAAAAAGCGTGAGATTATAGCGTAAATCCTGCCTTATGAGCCATGACAAACCACTTAAATTTGTTTTATTTTTGCAATAAAGTGATCAATGACGCATTTTATTGCGCTAAGTTGGTATAATTACGGCATAAAAAATAGTTAAGTAATAATAATGATAGAGCCATTTGACGACCAATATTGGATGGAACAAGCGCTTGTGTATGCAAAACAAGCGGAGCAGCTAGATGAGATCCCGGTAGGGGCTATAATTGTTAAAGATAATCAGCTTATTAGCGCAGGCTATAATCGCTCAATTACTGATAACGACCCGTCGGCTCATGCTGAGATGATAGCGGTACGTGAAGCAGGAAAAGTACTTAATAATTACCGCTTAATTGACTGTACTCTTTATGTCACATTAGAGCCATGCTCTATGTGCGCAGGTTTATTAGTACATAGCCGAATTAAACGCTTAGTATTTGGTGCAGCCGATGCTAAAACGGGTTCTGCTGGTTCAATTATGAACCTTTTACAAGAACCTCGTTTAAACCATCAGGTAGAAATAACGGGTGGGGTATTAGAAACACAATGTGCAGAGACTATTTCTAGTTTTTTTAAGCGTCGCCGAACACAAATAAAGGCGGCAAAGCAAGCCGCTCGTAATAGTAACAGCGATTAGTCAGCTGCTGCTATTAAGGCGTCTAATTCAGCCATTTGCTGCATAGCAAACATGCGGCGGCGCCAAATTATTTTTTTATGTAAATTTCTTAACATCACTCGACGGCGAGTGGCGGTTGAGTGCTTTATACAACGTTTAAGTTGATGTGTACGTCTACGTTTAAGCATGACTTATCCTTATGTGCTTGATAATGACACAAAATTTTATACAATTAAGCCAGATTATTGAATAATTGATTACAAGTAAACAACTATTTGATTTTCTGATGTTCAGTTAATTACTAAGCAGCGTATTTATTTTTTTTCCTCAGCGGAATTACTTTTACGTTGCTCTGAATCATCTGGTTTAACGATTTTCTCTTCTGTTTCATTTGTTGAGGTAATCGGCGCCATTGCATTATTTTCATCAAGCCAAACAAGCGCATCGTAATAGCGACGTATATTATCAACATAGGTCACTGCTACATCACCGCGAGCATAGCCATAACGGGTATTACGATAGTGACGTTTTTTTACTAACAATGGTAAGCGCTTTTTAACGTCAGCCCATTTATCAGGGCTAGCTCCCTGTTGCTCGGTAATAATACGGGCATCGTTAACGTGTCCCCAACCTACATTATAGGCGGCAAGTGCAAGCCAAGTACGATCCGGTTGAGGGATTCGATCCGGGACGCGTTTAATTAACTTTGCTAAGTATTGTGCACCACCGCGTATATTTTGCTCTGGTTCTAAGCGGTTTGTTACATCGACTTGTTTTGCTGTACGTCTTGTTAGCATCATAATACCACGCACACCGGTTGGTGACTTAGCACGCGGGTTCCACATCGACTCTTGATAACTTAATGCCGCCAGTAAGCGCCAATCTAGACTACCTGCATATTGCATAAACCAAGGTTGATATTTAGGCAGTGTTTCTTTAATTGCATCTATATAGGCCAAGGTATTAACGTAATTAAACTGGCGGACATGACCGAAGTACTTTTCTTCGAGCACATAAAGTTGATTATTTTGTTTTGCTTCACCAAAAAAGGGGACTAATAATGCGTATAGGGAATCATCATTCGACTTTCTTAGTATCCATGCAATTGAATCATTTCGGGTAACTGAAAAGCCAATACTTAAATTAGGGTGATAGCGACGAAACAGCGCTAAAGTATGAGAATCCGCTAAGGTGTAATCTATTTCGCCGTCAATAACTGCTTGCAGTAATTCTTCTTCATCAAACTCTTCGGTTTCATTCCAGCTTAAGTTTGGGTTGGTTTGTTGAATTTCTTCTAATGTTAATGAATGGCTACTTTTAGCGATAACGGTGAAGTTTCCGGTTAAATCATCAAAATCACGAGGACGTTCACGGCCTTGTTTAAAGACTAATTTTTGGCTAATTGTTCTGTATGTAGGGCCATAGCGATAGCGCTCAGCACGTACTTTATTGTAGGTAAGCCCTGAGGCAATTAAATCGAGGTCACCACTGTCCAAGCGAGCAAACATTTCGGATAAATTAAAAAAGGGTACAATTTCAAGCTCTACCCCTAAGTAGTCTGCAAACGCTTGAGAGAGCTCAAATTCAAATCCTTGCTCCCCTTGAACGGCTTGATAGTAATTACTTGCACTGGCAAGTGTACCAATACGAATTTTGTTTTCAGATTTGATTTGGGCAAGCTGTGTTGATTGCTCTTGTGTATTACATGCACACAAAAGTATGACTAACGTAATGATTGTTATTAGCTTTATCTTCAACATATTCGCCTCTTTAGCATCGTATCTCCTGTTATAACAAAACTTACTGATTACGTCACTTATCGTTTAATCGCAGTGAGTAAAAAATAGGTGTAAACAAAAAGAAAAAGTTAATTTAATGAAAAGCGCATTTTTGAGTTAAATCTGAGAGTAATTTGGACTATAATACGCGCCTAAAATATCGTTCAATCCCTAACCCCGGGTGAAATTACTTATGTTGATCCTTCGTGGTGCACCAGCACTTTCAGAGTTCAGAGTTAATAAAATTTTAGCGCGTTGCCAACAATCGCAACTTCCTGTCACCAATGTATATGCCGAATACGCTCACTTTGCCGATTTAACATCGCCATTAAACGCTGATGAGCACACCAAACTTGAAAAGTTATTAACCTACGGCCCAACAATTGCTGAGCATGCGCCAGCAGGTCAGTTGGTATTAGTAACGCCTCGTCCTGGTACAATTTCGCCATGGGCTTCAAAAGCGACTGATATCGCTCATAACTGTGGGCTTAAACAAGTTCATCGCGTAGAGCGCGGTATTGCTTACTATGTTGAAGGTGATTTAAGTGCAGAACAGTTAGCACAAGTTGCAGCACTTCTTCATGACCGCATGACTGAAGCTACTCACAGTAAATTAGAAGATGCCGCGCAGTTATTTCGCAGCGATGCACCTCGTCCAATGTCATCAGTTGATATTTTAGGTGGCGGCCGTGAAGCATTAGCCACAGCAAATATAGAGCAAGGGTTTGCGCTTGCTGATGATGAAATTGATTATTTAGTTGAAAACTTTATTAAGTTAGGGCGTAACCCTAACGATATTGAACTGTTTATGTTTGCTCAAGCGAACTCAGAGCATTGTCGTCATAAGATATTTAATGCTGATTGGACTATTGATGGCATTGAACAACCAAAGTCGTTGTTCAAAATGATTAAAAACACCTTTGAGCATAATCCTGAAAATGTATTATCTGCTTATAAAGATAATGCAGCCGTAATGAAAGGCTCAAAGGCGGGTCGCTTCTTCCCGGATGCACAAGGTGAATATGCGTATCACCAAGAAGACATTGAAATATTAATGAAGGTTGAAACCCATAACCACCCAACGGCTATTGCTCCTTTCTCTGGTGCGGCAACAGGGTCGGGCGGTGAGATTCGCGATGAGGGCGCAACTGGTCGTGGTTCAAAACCAAAAGCGGGTTTAGTGGGCTTTACTGTATCTAATTTACGTATTCCTGGTTTTGAACAGCCTTGGGAAAGTGATTTTGGTAAGCCTGGCCGTATTGTTAATGCTCTAGATATTATGACTGAAGGCCCATTAGGTGGTGCTGCGTTTAATAACGAGTTTGGCCGTCCTAATTTATTAGGTTATTTCCGTACTTACGAAGAAAAAGTGACCAGTCACAATGGTGAAGAGGTGCGTGGTTACCACAAGCCAATTATGCTTGCCGGTGGTTTAGGTAATATCCGTGCTGATCATGTTCAAAAAGGCGATATTCCAGTTGGTGCAAAACTCATTGCACTAGGCGGCCCTGCAATGAACATTGGCTTAGGCGGCGGTGCTGCATCAAGTATGGCATCGGGCCAATCAAATGAAGATTTAGATTTTGCCTCTGTACAGCGTGAAAACCCAGAAATGGAACGTCGTTGCCAAGAAGTGATCGACAAATGTTGGCAGCTAGGTGATGCAAATCCAATTGCGTTTATTCATGATGTGGGTGCAGGTGGTTTATCTAACGCATTCCCTGAACTTGTTAGTGACGGTGGACGTGGCGGTAAATTTCAGCTTCGCAATATCCCAAATGATGAACCGGGCATGGCACCACACGAAATTTGGTGTAATGAATCGCAAGAGCGCTATGTACTCGCTGTCGCTGTTGAAGATTTTGATCGTTTTGAAGCTATTTGTAAGCGTGAAAGAGCGCAATATGCTGTTATTGGTGAAGCAACTGCAGAGCCTCATTTAACGGTTGCTGATAGTCACTTTGAAAATAACCCTGTTGATTTACCGCTCGATGTTTTATTAGGGAAAGCACCTAAAATGCATCGTGATGTAACATCACAACAAGTGTTAGGTAAAGCACTCGACGTTGAAAATATCAGTGCTGCTGATGCTGCAGAACGTTTATTACGTTTACCAACCATTGCTGAAAAAACCTTCCTCATTACTATTGGCGATCGTTCGGTAACAGGTTTAGTAGCACGCGATCAAATGGTAGGCCCATGGCAAGTACCAGTAGCTAACTGTGCAGTAACCGCAGCAACGTATGACACTTACCATGGTGAAGCAATGTCACTGGGTGAACGTACGCCTGCAGCACTACTTAACTATGGCGCTTCAGCGCGTTTAGCAGTGGCAGAATCGTTAACGAATATTGCCTGTGCAAACATTGGCTCTCTTGAAAATATTAAGTTATCTGCAAACTGGATGGCCGCAGCGGGACACCCAGGAGAAGATGCCGGTTTATACGAAGCGGTAAAAGCGGTGGGTGAAGAGTTATGTCCGGCACTTGGGTTAACAATTCCTGTAGGTAAAGATTCTATGTCGATGAAAACGACATGGAAGAACGAAGATGATGCTACAGAGCAATCTGTAACATCACCGTTATCGCTTATTATTACTGCTTTTGGTCGTGTTGAAGACGTACGTAAAACAGTGACCCCACAGTTACGAACAGATAAAGGCGATACATCGCTCATTTTAGTTGACTTAGGCGCGGGCAAAAACCGACTGGGCGCATCAAGCCTTGCTCAGGTTTATAAGCAATTAGGTGATACAACACCTGATGTAGATAGCCCAGAGCTACTAAAAGGTTTTTACAACGCAATGCAAGCGCTAGTCGCTGATAGCAAGTTGCTTGCGTACCATGACCGTTCAGACGGTGGTTTATTTACCACTATCGCTGAAATGGCGTTTACCGGTCACACCGGTGTTACCGTTGATTTAGCGACTTTGACCGGCTCTGATATTGAAGCGCTTTATAACGAAGAGCTAGGTGCTGTAATTCAAGTAGCGAATAGCGATTTAGAGGCTGTAAATGCGGTATTTGAGCAGCATGGAGTTGCCGCAATTAGTCATGTGATTGGCTCGCTAAATAACGACGATAACATCGTGTTTAATCGTGGTGAGCAAACAGTACTTAATCATACTCGTACTGAACTTCGTACAATTTGGGCCGAAACAACGTATCAAATGCAAGCGCGTCGTGATAACCCAGATTGCGCTAAGCAAGAGTTTGACGCCAAGTTTGACGCAAAAGATCCTGGCTTAAATGTAAAACTTAACTTTGATTTAAATGAAGATGTTGCAGCTCCATATATTGCAACCGGTGCTAAACCGCAAATGGCTATTTTACGTGAGCAAGGTGTAAACTCTCATTTAGAAATGGCAGCTGCATTTAACCGTGCGGGCTTTGCAGCGGTTGATGTGCATATGAGCGATATTTTAGAAGGTCGTTTAACGCTTGAACAGTTTAAAGGTTTAGTGGCGTGTGGTGGCTTCTCTTACGGTGACGTATTAGGTGCGGGTGAAGGTTGGGCTAAGTCAATACTGTTTAATGACATGGCACGCGATCAATTCCAAAGCTTTTTCCATCGTGAAGATACCTTTAGCTTAGGGGTATGTAACGGTTGTCAAATGCTATCAACATTAAAAGAGTTGATCCCAGGTACTGAGCATTGGCCACGCTTTGTAACGAACAAGTCAGAGCGTTTTGAAGCACGCTTTAGCTTAGTTGAAATACAAGAGAATCCATCGGTATTCTTTAATGGTATGGCGGGCTCGCGGATGCCAATTGCGGTATCTCATGGTGAAGGCCATGCAGAGTTTGCAAACGACGCAGCAACAAAAGCAGCGCTTGCAAGTGGTACTGTAGCGGTTAAATTTGTTGATAACTACGGCAACCCTACAACGCAATACCCAGCGAACCCGAACGGCTCGCCAGAAGGTATCACAGGTATTACATCAACAGATGGCCGTGCAACTGTAATGATGCCACATCCAGAGCGTGTATTTCGTACTGTTGCTAGCTCTTGGCACCCAGATGAGTGGAAAGAGGATAGCCCATGGATGCGTATGTTCCGTAATGCGCGTAAAAATGTAGGTTAATATACACATTAGATTCATGATCTGGATGTAAAATAAAAAAGGCTGCCTTGTGCAGCCTTTTTTGATTATAGTGATTAAAAAACATGTAAGGATAATATGTTTAAGCGCATTGGTTTAATTGTTGGCACTCTTTTACTGAGTCTATTATTACTCGGGTATGTATTTCGCTTGCCTTTACTACAATGGGCCATTGCCCCTGAACTTAAAAAAGCAGGTGTCACATTAAGCTGCCTCGATTTTTCAATTACCTCAAAGTTAAATATACATGCCGACACTGTGTGTTTAAATTACCAAAACCAACAATTACAACTCTCTGATATTACTGCAAATACAAAGCATGTCAGTGTTCAAAGTGCAATATTAACGCTCAATCCATTACCTAAAAGTGATAACGCTAATCAACCGGCTAAACAGCTTAAGATAACGCTACCTTCAAATCGCCCACTCATTAATATTAAACAGCTTGTAGTAAACAGTAATCAGCTCAGTAAACCATTAAAATTTAGTGTATTAGAACCTGCGCTAAATCAATTTAATGTAACGGGCGATATAAATGCGCGTGCGATTTTAACCACCAATAAAATAAGTGGTCAGCTAGCAGTTGATGACATTCTGTTAAAACAGGTAATAAACACTAAAAACACCTTACTCGATGCTGTTAACTTTAATACTCAACAAGTGTTTAGTTTTGACGGGATTGAGCTTAAGTTGAACGGGGGGATTAGCGCTCAATTTGCTCATACGTTTGAGCAATGCCAATTTAATTTATTAACCACTGGCCAGATGGCTACTCGCTTTAATTTAAATAACCAAGCGTTAATCCTAGATACCGGTTCACTTAATAACAAAATTAATTTAACTCCTCGCTGTACTGAGTTAATTCCACCAAGTAAATACGCAGATTTTGTAAGCAAACAAGTTGCTTTAAATTGGCAGGTTAAGCTTTCTCAAGCTCTTCGTTTAGAACAGGGGGAGCTGAGTATTCCAGTAATTAATGTGATGAGTGAAGGTAATAAACACTTTGATATTTTAATAACAGACACCGCACTCTCTATTAACGCTTTGCTTGATAATATGCAGGCAAAGGTGTCTGCTCAAATAAGCACGCCAGATATAAACAGCATTAATATAAGCGCTCAGCTAAATGGTACTAAAGTTAAAGGTGATTACAACGTTGAGCTTGAAAGGCTACCCGCATTTATCCCTGTTACTGCTAATATGCTTAATTTCAGTGGTTACTTTGAATTGAGTGAATTTATTGACTCAAAACCCATCGGGTACACACAGAGTAAATTTTCCGTTGCTAGCTTTGAAGCTTTTGATGTAAAAGCAGTGCATTATCAAGGTGGTTTAACCGCGAAAATGGATAAACAACTAAATGCAGAAATTACATTAACTAATCAGTTAAAAAATGCGGCATATAAAGAATTTAAACTTACCAATATAAATAATAGTCTCACGGCAAAAGCAAACCTAGGTGTAGGTGAGTTATTTGCTCATTTAACTGCGAAAACGCAAATTAAGGCTCTTAATAGCGCTGATATAAGACTGAATAATATAAAAATAGACTCGAGTGGATTACAAAGCCGTGCACTTAAAGCGTCGCACCATGCGTTTATAGATGATATTGAGTTGGTGGTAAATCATCATATATCGTCACAGGCGCATCCGTTTGAGGTGATTGTGCCAGCGCAAAGTGTGTTGCCATTAAACACCTTTATTAATCAGTTTTATCCACTTGCTAAGCTGACAAAAGGTACTTTTAACGGCAATATTAGTGGCGATGTCAATTTACAAAGGGCATCCTTTGATATAGATATTCGCCAATTAAGTGGACTTTATAATGACTACCTTGCAAGTGATTTTAGTAGTGTATTTAGCGGGGAGTTTAATTCAGGTAGGCTTAATGTAAAACCGACTACCTTTCATTTAAATGAGTTTAGAGCGGGCGCAGTTATCAAAGGCCTTAAAGGGCAATGGCTCGTCAATAACAATAATGTGCTTGTTAGTAATGTTGAAGGTAATGTGCTTGGCGGTACATTTTTATTAGATAACTATACGCTTGGACAAGAAACCCAAGTTAGCACTGTAACGTTTAATAATATTGATGCAAGTAAGCTGATCACCCTTGATGATAAGTCGGGTATTACTTTAACAGGACGTTTGGCTGGTACACTGCCGGTGAGCGTTAATAAAAATGGTGTGCACATTAGCCAAGGCAGTCTGTTTAGCCAAGGCGAGGGCAATTTAAAAATTAGCAATAATGCTGCATTTGATTCTGTGATGCAGCAACAGCAAGAGTTGCAACCTGTACTGGGGTTATTGACTGATTTAGATATTCAAAAACTCAATAGCAGCGTTGTACTTAAAAATGATGGTTGGTTAAAGCTTGGAGTTAATTTACAAGGTTATAATCAGCAAGCGCAGCAGCAAGTTAATTTTAATTACAACCATGAAGAAAACATATTTACGCTTTTACGGGCACTGCGTTTAAGTGATGAAATTACACAAAAAGTTGAGCAACAATTTTCACAAAAAGGAAATGGGCAATGAGACAGTCGTTATCGATAAAAGTGCTGCTCGCGTTAGCAGCAATATCAGCGCTAAGTGCGTGTACGCATCGTGTTGAGGTGTCGGCTAAAGAGCCAATCACTATTAATTTAAATGTTAAGGTTGATCATGAAATTCGTGTCAAAGTAGATAAAGAGCTCGATAATTTATTTAGCGATGACAGTGAGTTATTTTAAGGAGCTAGAATATGAATATTAAAAATAAATTAAATATAGTAACCCTAATTAGTGCCGTTTGTATGTCATTTTCAGTTTGGGCTATGAGTTTAGATGAAGCTAAAAGCCAAGGCTTAGTTGGTGAAAACAGCTCAGGCTACCTTGGATTAGTTGTACAAAATACAGAAGCAAAAGCGGTTGTTGATGACGTTAACGAAAAACGTAAGGCACAGTACTTAAAATTAGCTAAAAAGAATAACTTGTCACTTGCACAAGTTGAGGCATTGGCAGCGGCAAAAACAATCGAAAAAACGCAAAGCGGCCACTACATTGAAGTAAACGGTAGCTGGGTCAAAAAATAAAGTTAATGGGTTAACTAGGGTCTGTTGATCTTTCAAGGTTAAATTTGCAGCAGTCTGTTTGGTATTTAGGCAAGGCAGAGCCTATGTAGTGTGGTTATTCCCCATAAATAGGCGATAACGCAGCATCAATGCCAAACAGGCGCTGCCCTTCGGGTTCTGCCTAGGGGTGATTTACTCTTTGTTGCCTACATGGATGTAGGTAAGGGGCGTGAGCAGGACGCGGAAACTTTGCTCGGTTTTTACTTAGCCCACTAGGTTACAAACCTCGCGCCGCGATTAAACCGCCCCTAGTTTGAACCGATTGTAATCGGCAAAGGTCAACAGACCCTAAACGTATTAAAAGCCGAGCTTATACGCTCGGTTTTTTACAGTTTTCTAATAATTGTTGCCAAAAATCAATGCCTTTTCGGCGTGCTAAGTTTATATTATGCTCAGGAATAGATTCTGGTTCGTCATAGTTTTCAAGTGCTTCACTCATACTTGCTTCACGAATTAGGTGCAAGGTAGGAAACGGTGCTCTATTTGTGTAGTTGGCCGGATCGGTTTCATCGCTATCGGCAAATACATAATCAGGATGAAAGTTAGCAATTTGATATTTACCTTCAAAGCCTTGTGCAACCAATAGCGCATTTGCTAAATCGACTAAATCTAAAAAGTCTTCAAAGTCACTAAAACCGTTATCGAACATGATTAGCGTGGTTTCTCGTTCGCTCTCGCGGTCAAGCTCGATACATTGCTCAAGCATATCCATTACAGCATCATCGATAGTCTTAGCGTTACTTACAATGTAATGAATACAGTTGTTTTCGACTTCTTTACGGGCAAACGGGCAAAAGTTATATTTTACAATAACGGATGAAACCCATTCTCGGGTTTGGCTAATAGCTATGTTAGTCACTGTTTTGGCTCTAAGTATTGATTAATAATAGTGAGTGTTTTTTTTATGGCGCCTTGGTTTTTAGTAACACATTGCGCAGCTTTTGTGCCGAGCGTTTGGCATGCCTTTTTATTTTGGCTAAAAGTAATGAGTTGTTGTGCCAGTTCATCTGTATTTTCTACCACGCATGCCCCTTTAAGCTTTGTTAACTCAGGATAGACATGATCAAAGTTATACGTGTGAGGGCCTGTTATTACACCGACCGAAAATGCGGCTGACTCAAGCGGGTTATGACCACCACGACGAATCAAACTACCGCCAATATAACTAACACTAGCCGCGCCGTATAAACACTGTAATTCACCTAGCGTATCGGCAAGTAAAACGTGTTCGTTTTGGTAATTATTTTGGCTACGACGACTAAAGCTTAAAGTACTTTGTGTGAGTAGTTCAGCCACTTTATCAAATTGCTCGGGGTGTCGCGGGGCAATAATCAATAAAGCATCAGGCTGCTTTTTTAACAACTGCTGGTGGGCATCGAGTATTAATTCATGCTCTATAGGGTGAGTAGAACCTGCCACCCATATAAAACGTTCTTGGCTATTATAGTACTGTTTGAGCGCGCTCACCTTTGTTAGTTGCTCTTGAGTAGGGCTAATATCAAACTTGATTGAACCTGTAACATGGCTTTTTGAAGGCTCAAGCCCAAGTGCAATAAAACGCTCTGCATCTGTTTTGTTATGACTGGCTAACGCAGTAATAGAGTGCATAATACGGTGAGTTAACTGCGCAACCTTTTGATAACCCTGCTGCGACTTTTCAGAAAGTCTCGCATTAACAACCAATACCGGGATTTTTTTGTTATGCGCATTAGCCATAATATTTGGCCACAATTCAGTTTCTAAAATACACAGTAACTGCGGTTTTACGCGTTTTAAAAATCGAGCAGTGGCAAAAGGAAAATCGATAGGTAAATAACTAGTAGTGACGGTATCTTTAAATTGTGCTGTTATTTGTGCGCGGCCAGTCGGGGTATTACAAGTGATCAGAATATTGAGCTGCGGGTGCTCATTTTGCAACGCTTTAATTAATGGCGTAGCTGCTAATACCTCTCCTACAGAAGCACAATGAATAACAACAGGTTTAGTGTTATTAGAAAATAAACAGCGGCGTACAAAACCAAAACGTTCTCTAAAATGCGCGCGATAACCCGAATTTTTTTTACCACGTAATACATATAAATAAAATATGATTAAAGGGCTAATAATGATTAGTGCAAGTGAATAAAAAGTGCGTGCCATACTGAGCTTTGTTTAAGGTAATTGTAGCTAGTTTATCGTGAAACGGCTTATTTCTAAACATACAAAGTATAAAAGTTGGTTTGAGTTCATTTACTAGGGTATAAACTAAATCAATGTCATTCAAATCACGCTATTGCATCAGTTTCATGATTTTAGGAAATGCTTATGGTTACTTTTATAACAAAAACGATTTCCATGCAGTAAGCCTTTGATTTTAGTTTCTGTGAAACATCTAATTTAGTTATATAGAGGTGATTTGGCTATAAAATTATGGAATAATGAAATTAATTTTTCCTGCCATTTCAGTTCCAAGAGGAATATCTCATGTCAATTATAGATTCAGTGGCAACCAGCTACCTAGAAAGTTTAAACCGTCATCAAGTATTGTTTGAAACAATGGAGGCGTATCATCAAGAGGTAATGCAGTTGCTAGAAGCATGTCATAGTGCTTTACAAGCTGGTGGTAAGGTTGTTTGGTTTGGTAATGGCGGCAGTGCTGCCGATGCTCAGCATTTAGCTGCAGAGTTTGTGGTGCGTTATAAATTAGAGCGAGGTCCATTAGCGTCTATTGCTTTGACCACAGACACGTCTATTTTAACAGCGCACAGCAACGATTATCATTTTGATACTGTGTTTGAGCGCCAAGTACAGGCGCTATGTAAGCCTGAGGATATCGTGATTGGTTTAACTACATCAGGTACCAGTAAAAATATTAATTTAGCATTAGAAGCTGCTAACAAAATAGGGGCATTCACGGTTGCACTTACTGGCCGTGACGGCGGGCAAGTAAAAGATATTGCAAAGTTACCTATTATTATTAAAAACGACGAAACCGCGCGTATTCAAGAAGCACACATGTTTATTGGCCATTGGTTATGTGAAGCCATGGATATGGTTGTTGCGGAGCAGCAGTAATGGATTTATCTTTACTAAAGAACTTATCAGCAGCACGTATTTTAGTGGTGGGCGACGTGATGCTCGATCGCTATTGGTATGGTGATTCAGGGCGTATCTCACCAGAAGCGCCAGTACCCGTTGTTAAAGTAAGTAAATTTGAAGACAAGGCTGGCGGTGCGGCTAATGTGGCTAAAAATATAGCCCGTTTAGATGGTAAAGTGGGGTTGTTAGGCCTTATTGGCGAGGATGAAAGTGGGCAAATTTTAGAAAATATTTTAGAAGGTGAAAAAATAAATTCACAGCTTGTCAGCGTGTGTGATTTACCGACTATTTCTAAAATGCGTGTAATTAGCCGTCATCAGCAAGTGGTACGTTTAGATTTAGAAGAAACTTTTAACGAATCACATAGCCAGCTTTTATTGAATCGATTAGAGCTTGTGCTAAATGATTACGATTTTATAGTGTTTTCTGATTACAACAAAGGCTCGCTATCGCTGATAAAAGAGATGATAAGTGTGGCCAAAAAAGCAGGTAAAACGGTACTTGTTGATCCTAAATCATCAGATTTACAGTTATATCGCGGTGCTGATTATATAACACCTAATTTAAATGAATTTAAATTAGCAGGCGGGCAAGTGGGCTCAGAAGAGACGCTTGCAAGTAGTGCACGAAACCTCATTAGTGATGCGGGTATAACGGCGATGTTACTTACCCGTTCAGAGCAAGGTATGTCGCTTATAAATGCCACTGAAAAATATGATTTTGCAGCTCAAGAGCTTGAGGTCAGTGACGTAACTGGCGCTGGGGATACTGTTATTGCAACCCTTGCCGTTATGTTAGGTGCGGGCATGACTGCCAAAGATGCAGTCGAAATTGCAAACTTAGCAGCCGGTATTGCGGTGAGTAAATTGGGCGCGGCTACGGTTTCTCCAGAAGAGTTGAGTCGAAAGCTGGGGCAATACTTACAGGCAACTGGCGAGCATTATCAAACCCCGTTTGATGACGTATTGCAGCATATTGAATTTGCTAAGCAAAATGGTGAAACGATTGTATTTACTAATGGTTGCTTTGATATTTTGCATGCAGGGCATGTGCGGTATTTAGCGCAAGCTAAAGCCCGTGGGGACAGATTAGTGGTTGGTTTAAACAATGATGAATCTATTGCTCGTTTGAAAGGCCCAGAACGCCCAATAAACCCATTAGATGAGCGCGCCATGGTCCTCAGTGCACTTGCCTCCGTTGATTGGGTTATCCCGTTTGGAAGTGCTGATGAAAATGACACGCCGGCAAAACTTATCGAGCAAATAAGCCCTGATATTCTTGTCAAAGGCGGCGACTATACGGTAGAACAAATAGCCGGTGCTGAGCATGTGCTGCGCCATGGCGGAAAAGTCGAAGTGCTTGAGTTTTTAGATGGCTGTTCAACATCAAAAGTGATTAGCAAAATAAAAAGCTAGTTCGCTAATCAATAAAGGGGATAAACTGCAGTTTATCCCCTTTTTTAATGTTATTAATGAAACTAAAAGTTGTATTCGAACTTAGCAAATGCAGACGTATCGTTTTCTGCTCCATCGTTATTAGAGGCAAGTCCGCCAAGGGTTAAGCGCCCCCCCATGGCAAGCATTCTGTAACGTACTTCAAGCTGTTTAGAGCTAAATGCTGTTTTGGTAATCGAGTTACCTAAGTCTGGGTTATTTGGGTATCTATCACGGTTGTCGCTGTTGTAGTCAATATCACGTAATTTTACTTGCCAGTCAGTTCCGCTTGAGAGTTGCCCAAGTACGGTTAACACTAGCGATTGCGCATCATTATCATAGGTAGAGCCGATAGGGCGACCATGGTAACGATACCCTGATTGGTAATCAGTGTGCTCATAATAGCAGTTTTCGGTCGTTGACCCCGCAGAGCAAGACACACCTGTATCAATATATTCTAAGTTGACTAGTAAATTCTGCTCGTAAACGCGATGTGTTGTTTGTAAGCCAAATAAGTACGCTCTATCAGCTGGTTTAAACTGTGAGCTCGCATCTTCACCAATCGTGCTGGCATAAACGGCATAAGGTTGGTTAAATAATGTGTCTGACCAACGAATATCAATACCTGCTAATTGATTACCTATTTTTGATTCTAACTGGCTATCACAATTAGTAGTGCCATCAACACATTTTGTATCACCGGTAATCATATCAATAAAGTCACTAGCCGAGCTTGGTTGTCCTTTCCCTGCCCATTGTGCTGACCAGCTTAATGCTATTTCTAATTGTTGAACGGGGCGAAAGTTAACACGAGTGCTCCATAATAACGCATCAGGAATAACGCGGTTTGATTCAAGTTTAGCCATTTGTGCAGTAAAGCTCCACTGACCAATCCAACTCAGCCAAGGTGTTTCAAATGCACTGCTTTGTTCTCTGCTGATACTTATTGCAGGAAGTGGTTTGGCGTTACCAGACATAATTAGACTGTTATCAACGCCTGGTCCCCAAAACTGTTCAACCGCACCGGCTCTAAATATCCAATTACCCAAACGATACGCTAAATAGCTATCATCAAGTGAGGTATCATTGCAGTCAGTCAGTGCTTGCTCATTGTTAACTATATCGTCTGTTGTTTTACCGTTGACTAAGCAGTTTTTGCCATCACTGCGGTGATTAAGCGCAATTTTAGCTGCAAAGTTATGTCCTAGGTAAGCATAGGCTGCTGTTAATTCTGACTCTTGGGTATTCGTTGCACCAAAGCTGGTGGTCGCTAATGGGTCTGAGCTGGCAAATGCAGAAAGTTGAACACTATGTGAACCACTGTTTTCTGACTTATAACGATGTTTTACACGCAATAACGCATCTTGTAAGCGAGGTGATAATTGCTCTAGTCCGGCATTATCGATATCAGCAATAAAGCTTTTCCACATTAACGGGTAAGTCGTTACCGGGGCTAAAATAACACCTGCATCGGCAAGTTGCTGGATATCAGCTCTTAACCCAAAATCATCAGGTTTAACCCAGGGTTCAGCATAAACAGGGGTACTCATTGCACAAAAAAGCGAAGAAAGTATAAAAATTTTGTTTCGCAAAGCTCAGATCCTTGTGATTGAAATTGCCGGTAAGTTTAGCAATCTAAGCATCTTATTGCAGTAATTAAATCTAAATTGGTATGTTAAATCATATAGAAAAATGCTTACCATCTATCGCTAAAAAGTTGCCATTGGTATACTGCAGGTCAAATAAGCCAGTGAGATTGTAATGAGCAAAAAACGACTTTTATTTATTCCTGTGTCATCACCAGAAGGTATTGGTGAATATATGCGCTCATTACAGCTGGCTCAAACTTTAAAGGCTGAGTATGGCAAGCAGTTAGATATTCATTTTATCTTAAATAAGCATACGGCTTATGCTAAAAGCTGCCCGTTTTCTAGCTTACTCTTAAACCAATCGGCAACAAAAGAAAATACGCACGTATGTCAGTTTATTGATCAATACAAACCAGATGCGGTGCTTTTTGATTGCGCAGGACGCGCTGAGCAAATGAAAGCGGCAAAAAAAGTGGGTGCTAAAGTTGTTTTTATTTCGCAGCATGCAAAAAAGCGGGCAAAAGGTTTAAAGCTTAATAGGACTGGTCTTATTGATACTCATTGGGTTGTACAACCGGATTACTGTATTGAACCTCTTTCGTGGTATGAAAAGCTAAAATTGAGCATGTTGCCTTTGGCCTATCCTGCTAATGTTGGGCCATTTACAGTATTTGCATCAGCGCAACAAAAATGCGATGCACTAAACCGTTATCACTTGAAAGAAAAAGAATTCTTTATTGTTAACGCGGGCTCTGGTGGTCATACAGTTAATGGCGTGAATTGCGCAGATATATATTTTCAAGCAGGGCTTGTTATTGCTAAACAAACAGGCTTGAAAGGTGTGGTGGTATTTGGCCCTAACTACACTAAGTTGTTACCTAAAACCGATGAGTTAATTTGTTTGCCAAGCCAAGAGGGAACTGAATTTTTAGCCTTACTCAGTCAGGCTAAAATTGCATTACTGAGCGCGGGTGATACTTTACTACAAGCTATTGCTTTGCAAACCCCAACCATTGCTTGTGCTATTTCAAAAGATCAGAGTGATCGAGTCGCACGTTGTGCAGCCACTGGCGTTGTTAAACAAGCTGAGCTTGATATTTTAGACATCACTCAAAAAGTGCAAGGGCTACTTACTGAGCCAAATTATAACAATACACTCAGCCAATATATGTTGTTAGAAAATGTACATAGCTTTGATGTTATAACGAATGGTGTAAAAGTACTGTTGCAGGGGAATAAGCTATGAATATTGTCATTGTAATTGACTCTCTTGTTGGTGGTGGCGCTGAAAAGGTAATGCTTACATTAGCGCAAGAGATGGTATTAAAAGACCACAATGTGACTATCTTGTCATTGGCGCAAAATATTGAATATGACATTCCAACCACTTTGAACGTTGAAAGTTTATTTTCAGGTCGAGCAACAAAAGTAGATCGATTTTGGCAGATAAAAAAGAATATCAGAGTGTTAGAGACATGGTTTGAGCAAAAGTTACGGCAACTTGGGTCTATTGATATAGTACTTTCTAATTTAGATCGTAGTAATAACTTATTAGCGCAGAGTAAAATAAAAAATATCCATTTTGTTGTTCATAACTCAGTTAATGCAGAGCTCGCTAGGCAAAAAAAACTAGGCCCGCTTTCATACTTATATCTTAAAAAGAGTAAACAAAATCTTAATGGTAAATCACTGATCTGCGTGTCCAAAGGGGTTGAAGAAGAAATACAACAAGGCAGCTTAATAACCCCAAGTGCTATTACCACTATTTATAATCCATTCAATTTTAAAACAATCAATGATAAAGCTAATGAGGTGAATACAAATATACCCGATTCTCCCTATCTTATTCATGTGGGACGTTTAGCTAAACAAAAACGCCATGATATTTTATTTTCTGCATTTGCCAAGTTAGATAAAAAATACAAATTAGTGCTGTTATGTAACAAAAAAGAAAAGGCATTAAAGTTAGCCAAAGAATATGGTATTGAAAATCAGCTTATTGTTCCGGGATTTGTACAAAACCCATATAACTGGATAAAGCAGGCAAAAGCTTTATTGTTAAGTTCAGACTTTGAAGGGTTTGGTAATGTGCTAGTCGAGGCTTTAGCAGTAGGTACGCCTGCTGTCAGTACTGAGTGCCCTCATGGTCCAAGTGAAATACTTACGGGTGAACTAAGTAAATATCTAGTACCTATTGGCCAAGGTGAGCTCCTAGCGCTCGCAGTTAAGCAAGTGCTCGCAGATAACCCAAATGTAACCAACGCAGCTATTTTAGAAAAGGTGTGTGCCGATAGAGTAACAGAGCAATACTTAGCGTTAGCAAACTAGTTTTTATTAGGTTAACCCATTATGGTAGTGTTTATTTAAACTTTGCCAATCGTTTTCTTGCCAATGAAAGCTGCTATTGCGGCTTTGCTCTTTTAAAAATGAGCGCTGTAGGCGAGACATGTTGCTTTGTTGCCATTTTTTATCGGGTGTTTTTATTTCGCCGCGGTCAAAATCGATAATAAAAACGTTGCCACTGTCATCAAATAAAATATTATTAATATTTAAATCAGCGTGATACACCCCTTTATTATGAAATAACGCAATTGTGCTGGCTATTTTTTTTATTTCAATATCATTCAATGCGCGTTCAATCAGTATATCTAATACGCTTTTAGCGCCGCTAACTGCTTCAGTAATAATATCACCTCGGTAAATAAAACCATGGCGGCTCACTTTAGCGGCAATAGGTTTTGGTACATTTAAACCTAGCTCTATTAATTGTGTCATCAAGCTAAACTCTTTATAAACACGGGTATGTTCAAGCCCCCAGTACAAATACTGATCACTGAGTAGCTTTCCTATCAGGCCGCCACGCCAATAATGGCGCAACACAGCCGTTAAATCTGCGTGTTTAAAAAACCATGCGGTTGCACGTCCCTTTTTAGCGCCAACAATTTTTTGCTGTTGCTGCCAAAAGTCGGGGCTAAACCAATCTAGCGATATCTGCGTGCTATATTGAGGATGGCTTAAAATGACATGGTTATTTTTGATGTGTTGATTAAACATAGCTCATAGGATTCGCTTTAATATGTGCATATATTAACGTGTTTTCAGGCTAAGGATAAGTACTTGCAATGACGCGATTATAATTTAAGATCAGGTTTTATTATTTTACCTCCAAGGAAACGTGTGACTTCAGCGCCTACTTACACTTCAATTTGTATTTTACGTCTTTCTGCTATTGGTGATGTATGCCATGCAGTAAGTGCGGTACAAGCTATTCAAAAAGCACACCCAAATGCCAAAATTACATGGGTGATAGGGAAGGTCGAGGCGAAGCTGTTAGCTGACTTACCAGGCGTTGAGCTTGTTGTATTTGATAAAAAACAAGGTAAAGCGGCACTGAAACAGTTAAAGCAAACCTTTAAAGGGCAGTGTTTTGACGTACTGCTTAATATGCAAGTGGCTTTAAGAGCAGGTTTTGTTGCTCGCTGTATTCCTGCCAAAGTTAAAATTGGTTTTGACTGGGCTCGTTCAAAAGAGCTACATAGTTTATTTATTAATAAACGCATTAAAGCCCAATCTCAGGCGCATGTTTTAGAGGGATTTAAAGGCTTTGCCCAAGCGATTGGTGTTGATGATTATGTCCCTGTATGGAATATGCCCTTTACCAACAAAGATCAAGCTAAAGCTGATGAGCTGTTAGGTGACGATTATTTATCAAATAAGCTATTTGTTATTTCGCCAGCAGCAAGTAAAGCACAGCGTAACTGGTTAGCCGAACGCTATGCTGCGCTTGCGGATTATGCACATACACAGGGGTTTAAAATAGTATTAACTGGTGGACCGACTGAACTGGAAATTAATTTAGCAAATAACATCATTAAACACTCTGATTCACCCATTCTGAACTTGGTGGGTAAAACAAAACTCAAAGAATTATTGTGCGTACTTAAGCGTGCAGACTTAGTACTGGCACCTGACACTGGCCCAGCTCATATGGCGGTGACTGTGGGCACACCGGTTATTGGCTTATATGCGCATTCAAACCCAGCGCGAACGGGGCCTTATTTATACCAAGACTACGTGGTTGAGGTTTACCATCAAAACTTAGTAAAGCAAACAGGTAAAATCGCCGAGCAATTGCCTTGGGGTACTCGTGTTAAAGGCGATGATTTAATGAGTCAAATAACCACCGATGCAGTAAAAAAAATGTTTGATCATGTTGTTAAAAAAGAGTCGCTGTTATGAATCAAGAAAACACTAACAAGGCGCTTTTTTTAGATCGTGATGGCGTAGTAAATGTTGACCATGGTTATGTGTTTAAAAGCGAAGAGTTTGAATTTATAGACGGTGTGTTTTCAACATGCAAAGCGTTTTATGATGCGGGCTATAAAATAATTATAGTGACTAATCAGTCAGGCATTGGCCGTGGTTATTATTCTGAGAGCGAATTTTTAGCGCTTAGCGAGTGGATGAAAGCGCAGTTTAGCGCACATCAAATTGAAATTACGGACGTTTATTTTTGTCCTCATCATCCTAAAAACGCATTACCAGATTATTTAAAAGAGTGCGATTGCAGAAAACCAGCGCCTGGCATGTTACTTCAAGGAATAGAAGATCATCATATCAACCCTGCACTTAGTGTGATGGTGGGTGACAAATTAGGTGACATGCACGCTGCCATTAGCGCTAATGTACGTACCAAAGTACTGGTACGTTCAGGGCAAAAATTTGATGACAAAGCTGTAAATTTTGCTGACTATGTTTGTGACTCAATCAACGACCTTCCGGCTTTATTTGCTGATCTAACGTAGTACACACCTCAAGCCTGTAAACTGGCAGCTTTTCCTGCCAGTTAGGTAATTTGCGACGAATGACAAACAGTGCAATTTGGCGCTTAAACTTTTACAATACCTGCATTATAAATAGCAGCAACACGTCTGCTGTTTAACCCGTTCAACCAAATGGAGATCACAGATGAGAGCATCTGCTTTTTTTAGCCAATTACAACAGCAAATCGAAGACGTTAAAGCGGAAGGTTTGTACAAGAATGAACGTGTTATCACTTCGCAGCAGCAAGCTCAAATTGAAGTGGCATCAGGCGAAAAAGTTATTAATTTTTGTGCTAACAACTACTTAGGTTTAGCTAACAGCCCAGAGCTTATTAAAGCGGCGCAACAAGGCTTAGATGACCATGGGTTTGGTGTGGCGTCTGTGCGTTTCATTTGTGGTACACAAGATATTCATAAAACGCTCGAGAAAAAAATCAGTCAATTTTTAGAAACTGAAGACACCATTTTGTACTCATCATGTTTTGATGCCAATACGGGGTTGTTTGAAACCATATTAGGTGCAGACGATGCGATTATTTCTGATTCATTAAACCATGCTTCTATTATTGATGGCGTACGTTTATGTAAAGCAAAACGTTTCCGTTATGCAAATAACGATATGGCTGATTTAGAAAAGCAATTAATTGCAGCCGATGAAGCCGGTGCTAAAACTAAATTAATTGCAACCGATGGCGTGTTCTCAATGGATGGCGTTATTTGTAACTTAGAAGCCGTATGCGACTTAGCTGATAAATACGATGCACTTGTTATGGTTGATGACTCACATGCTGTTGGTTTTGTTGGCGAAAACGGTAAAGGTACACCTGAGTACTGCAACGTGATTGATCGTGTTGATATTATTACTGGTACCTTAGGTAAAGCACTAGGTGGAGCCTCGGGTGGTTATACCTCAGGTAAAAAAGAAATTGTTGAATGGTTACGTCAGCGTTCTCGTCCTTACTTATTCTCAAATTCGTTAGCGCCTTCAATTGTAACGGCGTCAATTAAAGTGTTAGAAATGCTTGAAAATGGCGGTGAGCTTCGCGCTAAGCTATGGTCAAATGCTAAATACTTCCGTGAGCAAATGGAAGCGGCTGGTTTTACCTGTGCAGGTAAAGATCATGCGATTATTCCTGTGATGCTAGGAGACGCCAAAGTAGCGTCACTTATGGCTGATAAGTTATTGGCTGAAGGGATTTATGTAACCGGCTTTTCATTCCCTGTTGTACCAAAAGGGCAGGCGCGTATTCGTACCCAAATCTCTGCAGCGCACAGCAAAGAACAGCTTGATACAGCCATTGCAGCATTTACCCGTATTGGTAAAGAGATTGGTGTTATTTAATTTTCTTGTTAAATCGCGGCTAAAGTCGCGATTTTTTAATTGAGTGTGAATTATGAAAGCATTATCAAAGTTAAAAGCAGAGCCAGGCATTTGGATGACAGATGCACCAAAGCCTGAAGTGGGTCATAACGATCTGTTAATTAAGATTCGTAAAACGGCTATTTGTGGCACCGATGTGCATATTTATAAGTGGGATGAGTGGGCACAAAACACCATACCGACGCCTATGGTGGTTGGCCACGAATACGTGGGTGAAGTAATCGACATGGGACAAGAAGTTCGCGGTTTCGAAGTTGGCGACCGTGTATCAGGTGAAGGTCATATAACCTGTGGCCATTGTCGTAACTGTCGTGCTGGGCGCGTTCACTTATGTCGTAATACAACAGGGGTCGGTGTAAACCGCGAAGGCGCATTTGCAGAGTATTTAGTGATTCCTGCATTTAATGCGTTTAAAATCCCAGATAATATTAGCGATGAACTTGCCTCTATTTTTGACCCATTTGGCAATGCAGTACACACGGCTTTATCGTTCGATTTAGTCGGTGAAGATGTCTTGATCACCGGTGCTGGCCCAATTGGTATTATGGCTGCAGCTGTGGCTAAGCATGTGGGTGCACGCCATGTGGTTATTACTGATGTAAATGAATACCGCCTAGACTTAGCACGTAAAATGGGCGCAACGCGTGCTGTAAACGTCGCGAATGAAAAGCTTGAAGATGTAGCTAAAGAGCTGGGCATGACTGAAGGCTTTGATATTGGCCTAGAGATGTCAGGTGTACCAAGTGCATTTAATGCCATGCTAAATAACATGAATCATGGCGGCAAAATTGCCATGTTGGGAATTCCACCTTCAGATATGGCGGTCGATTGGAATCAAGTTATTTTTAAAGGCTTAGTGATCAAAGGTATTTACGGTCGTGAGATGTTTGAAACTTGGTACAAAATGGCCAGTTTGATTCAATCAGGGCTTGATTTAAAACCAATTATTACTCATCAGTATTCAATAGATGACTTCCAAGCTGGCTTTGATATGATGATTTCAGGCCAATCGGGTAAAGTAATTCTTAACTGGGATTAATTACCCCTTGTTAAGAGAATTAAAGGCGGCATTTGTCGCCTTTTTTGTAATTATAAGAGAGTACTATGGCATTTAAACATATATCAATCGCACAAACCCTTGAACTACTCGATAAAGAAGATGTAGTGATTGCTGATATTCGCGATCCTAATTCGTATCAAGCGGGTCATATTCCGGGTTCAGAGGCATTATCTAATGCGAATATTGCCCAATTTATGATGGAAAAGGAGTTTGACCAGCCGATTATTATTGTCTGTTATCACGGCATGAGCTCACAAGGCGCTGCCAGCTACTTAGTAGAGCAAGGCTTTGAAGATGTTTACAGTATGGATGGCGGTTTTACTGCATGGGAAGCCGCTTACAAGGATAAAGTAGCACGATGATAGAGCTAGGCAGCCTAACTAACCCCCGTGCTGCACAGGGCTTTATAGATTACCTAAAAAGCCAAGGGCTTTCAGGGCAAATTCGTACTGAGGATGGCCATACGCTTGTTATTAGTGTGGCACCTGAAGACTTTCATGCAGTGCAGCCTTTATGGAACGAATTTGCTAAAAACCCTAATCATGAACGTTATCAACAAGCATCATGGCAAGTAGGTACTACGCAGTCACCGTTAAAGTATCAAGGGCAGTCGCTTAATTTAGTTGCCCGTTTTAAAGCCTTAAGCTGGCTTAATCAAAGTGTTAGTATTCTCAGTATCGTTGTTTATGTTGCCTTTTTATTTGGTGCATTTGAGCCTATTTACATGGCGTTGCAGTTCAATCCTGCGTCACCACTTACCTGGTTAACACCTGCTATTGTGCATTTTAGCGCTATGCATATTGTGTTTAACTTAATCTGGTGGGTATCGCTGGGTGATAACATTGAAAAGCAATGCGGTAAGTCGAGTTTAATCGGACTTTTTTTAGTTACCGCTTTAATAAGTAATTGGGCACAATACTTAATGGTCGGTCCTAACTTTGGTGGGCTTAGCGGTGTTGTATATGGGTTGTTAGGCTTTTGTTGGATTTACAGCGCGCTTAACCCTAAACAGCCTGCACTGGTTACAACCGCGATTGTTGGTTTTATGCTGGTATGGTTAGTACTTGGTTTTGCAGATGTATTATTTGTTGGAATGGCTAATTGGGCACACTTAGGTGGGCTTGTTAGCGGTATGGCTTTTGCCTATACCGCTCAGCTTTTTAAAACAAAAAGCGCCTAGTGATATAAATATTTAGTAAATAACAGGTCTCGGATTATTTCTTGGCCTGTTTCTTCCTTAAGTAAGCTTTTTAGTTTTTCTGCGCTCTTAAGGCGAATTTGCTCACGCCCTGTTAAAGACTTTATTTTGTTTTCAGGCTCTTTTGATAATATCTCTACTAGCGCATCACGTAACAGCGGGGTGTGGTGTTCTACAATGGCAATATCGGATGTTTTATTTAGCATTAAATCTACCGTGACGCGAACGTAACCCATTTTTTTACTCGATGGACCAATGTAATTAGTAATAATGTCTGGCTCAAACCCAAAATAACCCACAGTAGACTCAGCACGTGCTGATAAGCTAGTTAGGCTGACTAAAAGAATAAAAAGGCCTGTAAATACTGTTTTTTTCATTTCAAAAGCATTTCCGTAAACTGGTTACAAATAGTTTATACTTATTAGTAAATAAGATACAGCAAGATGCTGTTATTTGTTGAGTTATGTAAAGGCACTCTGTACTCAAGTTTGGGATAGGCAATAGCGAGAGTCAAATGTTGATTAGCTTTTTATAATAACAGGGTGTGCTTGGTAGTGAGTAAATCGCCCTTTTTCAAATCTCTTAGCAATGTTATGATCTTGCTGATTTTTATCAAGTAGAGCTATTGTGATTACGTTTCCTCTTTCTTTATCTGCTGATTGGCAGAGTACTTCTCAAGTCTGTGGCTTATCTAGCGCTGAGCAAGAGTGGCTATTTGAACCGCGTTCTTTAACGGCTAAATTAAAAAGCCAGTCGCAGCGTTTTGCAGTAAAGGTGCTGAGCGAGCAAAAAGTTAACCTCTCGCAACCTCAGCAAGCTTTATTAAGTAATGAGGTGAACACCGTACTTAACCGTGAGGTTTTATTGTTGTGTGATGACAAACCGGTTGTATATGCTCAAAGCTGGTTGCCAATATCAAACAACAATACAAATAATCAGCTGCATAATATGGGTGAACGTCCGTTGGGTGATGTCATATTTCAAGACCCTGCGTTAAAGCGCGCTGATATTGAAATTGCTCGCTTTGATGATAACCACTCATTGCAATCACTGGTGAGCGAACTTAATTTACCCATACACATATTATTAGGGCGACGAAGCGTGTTCTCTTTGCATGACTACAAATTTTTAGTTTGTGAAGTTTTTTTACCAGGAGCCTATTTATACTCATGAAACTAGCCCCTTTATCAGTAAACCATGTACCGTATTACGTTCAGTTAATGCGAATAGATAAGCCCATAGGCACCTTATTATTACTTTGGCCAACTTATTGGGCGCTGTGGATAGCAAATGAAGGGATACCAAGCCTAACAAACTTCATTGTGTTTACCCTTGGGGTAATAGTTATGCGTAGCGCAGGATGCGTTATCAATGATTTTGCTGACAGGAAAATAGATGGCTCAGTAAAACGAACCTGTCAGCGCCCTTTAGCAACTGGGGCTGTGAGTAGTGGGGAAGCAGTTAGTTTGTTTTTGCTGCTGGTTAGTATCGCTTTTATTTTAGTAATAATGCTAAATACCAATACTATCTTGTTATCGTTTGGGGCGCTTGGGCTCGCGTTTTGTTATCCCTTTATGAAACGTTACACACAACTTCCACAGGTTGTATTAGGGGCTGCTTTTGGTTGGGCAATTCCTATGGCATTTATGGCATCAACAAACTCATTGCCTGTGCAAGCTTGGCTATTATTTGTCGCTAATATTTGCTGGACGGTGGCTTATGACACTATGTATGCCATGGTTGATAGAGATGATGATTTAAAAATAGGGGTTAAATCAACCGCTATTTTATTCGCCAGTTATGACCGCCACATTATAGCGCTACTTAACTTTAGCTTTTTTGCGCTGATGGTTTTAATTGGATTGATGAATCAAATAGGATTTAGTTTTTGGTTGGGATTATTTGTTGCAGCAATTTTACTGGTGTATCAACAGCGTTTGATTCATTTACGCCAGCGAGATAATTGTTTTAAAGCATTTTTAAATAATCATTACGTAGGACTGGCTATTTTTATTGGCTTATTATTTTCTTACCCCGTTTTTTCTTAACGGGGTGGGTCGATAATACCACTAATTGACGCATTTTTTCTGAACCAACCAGCAATCGAATAGCGGTTATCAAAAGCCGGAAGTACTTCATGCACAAAGCGTTCGCTTTCAAATAATACCAAAGTGCCTGCAGTGGGTTTTATAACCACTTCTATATCTTTACTTTTTGGCTTGTAAATAACCAGCTCCCCGCCTTTCTTAGGAGAGTTTAAATACAATACGGTGGTAAAAACTCGATTTGAACGACCTTTGAACGCATCTACATGTTTTTTGTAAAAATCACCCTGCGTATACTTTGCATAGTGACATTCATAATCAAACAAGCCCATGAAAAAGTTACGATTAAGGGTAGTGCGAACAGCTTCCATTATTTGTTGATAGCTAAGCTGTGCATTTGAGCTGCCATCAAACCAGTAGGTTTTATCTTTACGAACGGAATCATCAATTTGTAAATTGTTTAATCGTCCAATACCGGCAAGGCTAAAGTGAGGATTTATTCTATAGCAATCAGCCATCAACTCGGATATTAAGTCACTATCAATGGCGTTTTCAATAATGGCATAGCCATGCGTTTCAATGTGCTCTAGGTAAATTTCAGCAGCTGTAAAGTTATTCATTAACGCTAGTCATAATATAAGGGAGCGTTAGTGTAGTGAAAAAAAACTTTAATGCCACTAATTTATAGTTGTTATAAAACGCATGGAGTCATTTTTTATGCTCTTGAAACTTTCTTAATTAGCGAGAGTAGGTGGTCAACATGCTCACCTGCCTCTATCTGCTGGCTTGTTTGCACCACAAGTTGTTCATGGCTAATATCGTTATTCGTTTTAAGCTGGATTAAGTTATGGTTTTCTGCCACAGAGCTGGTGTGTTCAATACCTGCAATAGCAAAATGATCTGACTTTTCAAGTCCAGCCATTACCTGCTCAATACTACCTACTTTAATAGTTGAAACTTTATTTAACGAGTCTATTACTTCAGTAAGCATTGATTGCACTTGTTTTGACTGCGAAAAACAACTGAACATTGGATAGCTTTCGAGCTCTTTTTTACTAATATCGCTTTTATTTGCTAAAGGGTGTTGTTTTGAACAAAATAAAATAAGTTGATCAGGTAATTGTATATCGCTACCAATGCTATTGACTATTTGCGAGCATACACTAATGTCAATTTCCCCTTGAAGCAGTTTTCTATGAAGCTCAGTTTTATTTTGCAGCTGCATTTCAATTTTAATATGCGGGTACTGACTCAAAAATTCGCCGCAGGTGATTGGTACTATGCTGCTGGTTGTTGTGGTGTAGCCAATCACTAATTTTTTTTCTTCTGTGCCATTAATTGATTGAAAAGCGCGATGCTTTATTTGTTCTAGCTCATTGAGCGTATTTTTAGCAAAGTCGAGGAAAAGTTCGCCTGCTTGAGTTAACTTAACCGAGCGAGTAGAGCGGGTAACTAGTTCGTAGCCAAGCTCCGTTTCAAGAGTTTGAATGCTACGGGTTAATGCAGATGTGCTAATTTGGGTTTGTTCAGCAGCTTGCCTAAAATGACGAAGTAGGCCAAGTGCTACAAACTGTTCTAATTGTTCAAATCTCACTATATAGTCCTTTTTTATAGGTAAGCTAGGGGAATTACAGATTTAATACTGACTTTATATCCCTACAGATCAGTTGAAATAAGGTTTTTAACCACTTATTAAGATTAACTTTCTTTTAATCGTATTTAAAGAGAATAGTTGCAAAATGTTGTTATACCTTTGGGTAATGTTAAATTACTGTAGTGTTTTATTATTGACCAAATTTATGCAATTTTATAACAACTTTACTAAAGTCTCGTTTGGTTAATTGCTGTTTTTGCTTTTAGGATTAGGCTCAATAAAGTTTTTACTAACTCGGTTACTTAAAGGCTTATTTTCAATGTTTTGTAATTCAATTTCTATGGCATCACAAGAAATATGAATTTCAAATAATGAAGTAAGCAAAGATAAGCTCAAGCAGCTTAAACTGACACCAAATAAAATAATGCCCGTGGTATTAAATTCTATAAATAATGCAAACATAGATAACGTACATAATAAAAAAGAGGCCACTCCGTATACTTGCATGGTCCTTATTAGTTTTATTCGCTTTCTAAGATTAGTTATTTGCGCCACTACAACAGGACGAATAGACTCACCTTCACGGGCATTCAATTCTCGTATTAGTTGCGCAAGTACTAAAAATCGGTTTGTATAGGCAAGTAATAACAATGAGATGGCTGGAAAAAGTAAACCTGGGGTAGTTAGCGTCATAATGTGTCCTTAAATCATATTATTTGCTTTAGGTTACGCGGGCTTATTGTACACATAAAGTAAATGAGGTGGATATTGCAAAATACTAATAATAGCCAATCAAATGTAACATCATTTGATTGGGTGACGCTTTATAATGCAGAAAATAGTTTAGAGGCCAATATAATAAAAGGACTGATTCTTAATGCGGGAATTGAGTGCCAAATAAAAGGTGAAATACTGCAAGGCGCAATGGGCGAGATCCCATTTGAACAAACACAAGTAAGTGTGCAGGTTTATGCGATAAAAGAGCGCCATGCACGTGAAATATTGGTAAACTATCAGCAAGTAAAACAATCCGCTCCAGATTGGGTGTGCCCTAATTGTAATGAGCATAATGGATCAACATTTGATTTTTGTTGGTCATGTGGGACCTTAAAGAATGACAAAAGCGAATAATTTTCAGCGTATTAGAGAGTTAAATTATTTACAAAAAGCGGTATTGGCCAGTGCGTTAATAGAGCGTATGTTGCCTAATTATGGGCTATTTAGTGAGGCTACCGGCTTTGGCGATGAGGTTATTTTACGCAATGCTTTAAATGTATGTTGGGAAAAAATACTCCTTCCTAAAAGTAAAATTGATTTAGAAAAGCAAGTTGAAAAAATAGAACCTAATGTTCCTGAACTTGCCGATTTTGATATGTTTGGTACCTATCCTGCAATCGATGCTGCCACCTCATTACTGAGTTTAATGCATGGCCTTTTAGCACAAGATGAGCAAGAGTTTGTTAATGTAAGTAAAATATCACAGGCCACCGTAGCTCGCTTTATTGAGTACCAAATGACGGTTGAAGGTGATGTTGCCGATAACAAAGCGGTGCGTGAACACCCACTGATGCAATACGAAATAGAGGTATTAGGTGAACTAATTGATTTTGTAGAAGCAATGGGGCGTATCACTGCTGAAAATGTGAAAGCATTGAAAAAGCATGTCCTTGCTGATGGCCAAACAAACATTGGTTTAGCACTGTAATTTATTTGTTTTAAACACCTTGTTAGGTGGCAGGAGAATTAACAATGCGAATTTTAGGCATTGAATCGTCATGCGATGAAACTGGTATTGCTATTTATGATGACGAAAAAGGGCTGCTAGCCCATCAATTATATAGCCAAGTAAAAGTACATGCAGACTATGGTGGTGTAGTACCTGAACTTGCCTCGCGCGATCACGTACGTAAAACATTGCCGCTTATTGATGCGGCATTTGCGCAAGCGGGTTGTGGGCCTGAAGATTTAGATGGTATTGCTTATACGGCAGGGCCAGGTTTAGTAGGGGCTTTGTTAGTAGGTACCTCAATTGGTCGCTCTTTAGCATATGGCTGGGATATCCCAGCGGTGGCAGTGCACCATATGGAAGGGCATTTATTAGCGCCAATGCTTGAGGAAAACGTCCCCGAGTTCCCATTTATTGCCTTACTGGTTTCTGGCGGTCATACCATGATGGTAAAAGTTGCTGGTATTGGTCAATACGAAGTATTGGGTGAGTCGGTAGATGATGCTGCTGGTGAAGCATTTGATAAAACAGCCAAGTTACTTGGGCTTGATTATCCAGGTGGCCCTCGTTTGGCTAAAATGGCTGAACAAGGTGTTGCAAAGCGATTTGTTTTTCCGCGTCCAATGACAGACAAACCTGGCTTAGATTTTAGCTTTAGTGGCCTAAAAACCGCCGCTTCAATTGCTATTCGTGAAAACGACAGTGATGAGCAAACAAAAGCAGATATTGCTCATGCATTTCAAACGGCCGTTATTGATACTTTAGTAATTAAGTGTAAGCGCGCATTAAAACAAACCGGTATTAAGCGCTTAGTAATAGCCGGTGGCGTAAGTGCTAATACGCAATTACGTTTGCAATTAGAGCGTGTGATGCAAGGTATGAAGGGCGAAGTGTTTTACCCTCGTACTGAGTTTTGTACTGACAATGGTGCAATGATAGCGTACGCCGGTATGCAGCGTTTAAAAGCGGGGCAGTTTGCTACGCTTGATATGAAAACTAAACCGCGCTGGCCAATCGATAGCTTAGAAGCAATATAGTTAACCAGAATTCAGGTTAGTTATTACTTCTTATCATCTGTAGGGGCTTGTTTAGTCCCTACTTTTGGTTCTTCCCCTTTAAATAAACGCACAATATTAGTGCGATGCCTAATAATGATCAGTAGCGTAATAAAGGTCACCGGTAAGGTGTATAACGGTTTTATCCACCATGTGTATAAAGGGGCTAGCGTAACGGCCACTAACGCGGCAAGTGATGAGTAACGAGTAATCGCGACAATCAGCAACCAAGTACCAATCAATAACCCTCCTAAAGAAAGCCCTATCGGTAGTAACGAGCCAAATGCAGTTGCAACCGCCTTACCGCCCTTAAAACTAAAGAATAACGGGTATATATGCCCTAGGCATGCAGCAACGGCGATTAAACCAAGCTCTAATGGCTCGAGTTTTAAAAAATAAGCGCCCCAAACAGGGATTGTGCCCTTTAAAATATCGAAGACTAAAACTAAGCATGCAGGAAGTGACCCGCCTAAGCGGTAAACATTGGTTGCACCTGGATTATTGGAGCCATGCGTGCGTGGATCGGGGAGTTTGAATAGCCGCGACACTAAAATGGCCGATGAAATCGAGCCGAGCAAATAGGCTAAAACAAACATTAAAATGACTAACACGCGCTTCCTTATTTTTTAATCATTACTTTTAAGCTATTATTGGCGTCAAAATTTACGGGCTTCTTAAATTACTCGCAATTTTGTAACGATTCTATTGTAGAAGTAATTTTAGTATATTTAAACACTGATTAAAGTATATACAGTATTAATTTGATTGATACAATATGTAATTAACTCAGTGACTTGTTACAGTCATTTGGAGTATCAATGGACAAGGTATTTATATCACAATTGCATGTCGAAACGATTATCGGGGTGTATGATTTTGAAAAGAAAAGTAAACAAAGCCTGTACTTTGATATTGAAATGTTAAGCGACATCAAGCCCGCAGCGCAAAACGACGATATTAACTTGGCACTGGATTACGCTAAGGTAAGTGAGCGTGTTATCGAACACAGTACGGCTAAACCGGTAGAGCTTTTAGAAACACTGGTGGAGCAATTAGCGCAAATCATTTTAACCGAATTTAATACCCCACAAGTGACAATAAAAGTAAGTAAGCCCGCTGCAGTTGCACAAGCGCAAACCGTCGGTGTAGAAATAACGCGTAACAAGGCTCTTGCTTAAATGGCGCAAATATTTATTAGTTTAGGGTCAAATATTAATAAAGCAGAGCATATCAGGCGTGCTTTAGTGGCGTTAAATAAACACTTTAAAAATACACAACATTCTTCGGTGTTTGAAAGTGAAGCGGTGGGTTTTGCCGGTAATAACTTTTACAACTCCGTACTCGCTGCCACTACCGAAATGGCGCTTGAAGATGTGTGTGCGTTATTAAAACAAATAGAGCGCGATAATGGTCGCAAAGCAAATGATAAAAAATTTAGCCCGCGCACCTTGGATCTCGATTTACTCTTTTACGATGATGTCATTTGCGAGAGCCCAGCTCAACTACCACGTGACGAAATTACCAAAAATGCCTTTGTATTGCAGCCTTTAGCAGAGGTGGCTCCTGATTTTTATCACCCTGTAGCAAAAAAAACGATTGCCCAAATATGGAATGCATATAACAACCCTCAACAAAAACTATGGAAGGTGGAGTTTTCTAACCCATGAGTATTATAGAAATAATTGTTTTAGCCCTAATTCAGGGATTTACTGAATTTTTACCTATATCGAGTTCTGCACACTTAATTTTACCGTCGCAAATTTTAGGCTGGGAAGATCAAGGCTTGGCATTTGATGTTGCCGTTCATGTAGGAACGTTAATAGCTGTTGTTATTTATTTTCGTAAAGAAGTGGCCGATATACTCGGTGCTTGGTTTAAATCGTTTGGTGCACAAGGTACAACAGATGACAGCAAACTAGGCTGGTGGATAATTTTAGGTACTGTGCCTGCCGCTATTTTAGGGCTATTGCTAAAAGATTTTGTTGAACTGTATTTGCGCAGTGCATGGGTGATTGCAACCACAACCATCGTATTTGGTTTGTTGTTGTGGTACGCCGATGCTAAAGGTAAGCAAATAAAAACAATTTATCAGCTTAACTGGAAAACCGCACTCATCATTGGCTTTGCGCAAGCCGTTGCGATGATCCCAGGGACTTCTCGCTCAGGTATTACCATGACCGCGGGTTTAATGCTGGGTATGAATAAGCAAAGTGCAGCCCGTTTTTCGTTTTTGCTGGCTATTCCGATTATTTCAATGATGGGCCTTTATTACACAGCAGAGCTAGCGCTTGGCGATCATATTGTTGATTGGACTGCTTTATTGTTGGGTGTAGTGCTGTCGTTTTTATCAGCTTATGCCTGTATTTTTATGTTTTTAAAAGTGATTGAACGAATGGGTATGCTGCCATTTGTTATTTATCGTTTGTTATTAGGCATAGGCTTAATATTCTTTTTAATGCTATAAGCCATTAATCTTTAAAAAGCCTCCCACCTTGGGAGGCTTTTTTATTTGCGCCAAACATCGCATCGGCGCTGTCTTGTCGAAATACCAAACATCTGCTGCAAATTTACCTAGAAAGCTCAACAGACCCTGATGGTAACTTGATCTAAATTTTGGCATTATAGCGCCATTAAAGTTCGCCTTAGAGCACATTCCGCGCAGGATGAAAGGATAGTAAATGCATATACATATTTTGGGTATTTGTGGCACATTTATGGGTGGTATTGCCGCTATAGCTAAATCATTAGGTCATCACGTTACCGGGTCTGATCAAAACGTTTACCCACCAATGAGTACCCAATTAGAAGAGTTAGGAATCGAGCTAACCCAAGGCTATGATGTATCTCAACTAGAACCGGCACCCGACATAGTCGTCATAGGTAATGCTATGAGCCGAGGGAATCCGTGTGTTGAATATGTATTAGATAAAGGCTTGCCTTATACCTCAGGCCCAGAGTGGCTTAAGCATAATTTACTACAAAAATCATGGGTGCTGGCGGTGGCAGGAACCCATGGTAAAACAACGACTGCCAGTATGCTGGCATGGATATTAGAATATGCAGGTTTAAAACCAGGCTTTTTAATTGGCGGGATCGTGCAAAATTTTGGTCTTTCGGCTCGGGTTGGGCAAACGCCATTTTTTGTCATAGAAGCCGATGAATACGACACCGCCTTTTTCGATAAACGTAGTAAGTTTATTCATTATTTACCGCGAACACTCATTTTAAACAATCTTGAATTTGATCATGCTGATATTTTTGAAGATTTAAATGCGATTAAAAAACAATTTCACCATTTGATACGTACACTACCGCAAAGCGGGAAAGTATTGTGGCCAAAAGATGATGAGGCTCTGAGCGATGTTATAGCAAAAGGGCTGTGGAGCGAGAGCGAAACATTAGGCGATGATTGGGATTATCAGCTACTTAAAGCGGATGGTTCTCAATTTAATGTGTTATTAAACACGCAGCTGCAAGGTGTAGTTAACTGGCAGGCAATTGGTGAGCATAACGTTAAAAATGCCATGATGGCCATTGCAGCAGCGCGCCATGTAGGAATTGCTATTGAGCACAGTATTGCGGCTTTAGGCGAATTTATCAGCCCAAAAAGGCGTATGGAGCTTAAAGCGGATATAAATAACATTAAAGTGTATGATGATTTTGCCCATCATCCTACCGCGATACAAACAACGCTTGCGGGGCTGCGCGCAAAAGTGGGCAATGACAAAATTATTGCGATTTTAGAGCCGCGTTCTAACACCATGAAAATGGGAGTTCATCAATTTACATTGCTAGACTCATTACGCGATGCGGATGAGGTGCTACTGTTTGAACCAGAAAACTTAAGCTGGTCGCTTAAGGAGCAAGCAGAAAAAGCCGGTATGCAGTGTTTTGATTCTACAATCGCCATTATCGAAACTGTGCTTGAAAGTATTGAGCCAAATCAACATGTTTTAATTATGAGTAATGGTGGTTTTAATGGCCTTCATCAACAATTTGTTGATGGCTTGGCCAATAAATACAGCGGAGAATAATGTGCAATTTAAAGATAAAATCACCTTAGCATATAGTGGTGCATCAGGCGCTCCATATGGATTGAGGTTGCTAGAAGTGTTACTTGAGCAACAATTTCAAGTGTATGTGCTTATTTCAAGTGCCGCGCGCGTAGTTTTTGATACCGAGTCCAATATAAAGTTATCAGGGAATGAAGACAAAGCCACAGAGCAATTAAGCCTGTTATATAACGCAAAACCTGGGCAGTTAAAGGTATTTGGTAAAGATAATTGGTTTAGTCCGGTAGCTTCGGGCTCTGCAGCCCCCAAAAAAATGGTAGTATGTCCATGTAGCGCAGGCTCTGTGTCTGCCATTGCAGTCGGCGCATCAGATAATTTATTAGAGCGCGCCGCCGATGTGGTGATAAAGGAGCGAGGCCAGCTTATTTTAGTGCCACGCGAAACGCCATTTAGCGAAATTCATTTAGAAAACATGCTTAAATTATCGCGTTTAGGTGTAACAATTATGCCTGCAGCACCTGGGTTTTATCATCAACCGCAAAGCATAGAAGACTTGGTTGACTTTATGGTGGCGCGAATTTTAGATCATTTAAATATTGAACATAACCTCACAAAGCGTTGGGGTTATGGTGAGGGTAAGAAATGAATAAGCAAAATATTGCTTTAAATATTGAAGGCCTTACCAAGGTTTACAAAAATGGGGTAGAGGCAGTAAAAGGGGTTGATTTACAAGTTCACGAAGGTGACTTTTTTGCATTACTTGGCCCGAATGGGGCGGGTAAATCAACCACTATTGGGGTAATTTCTTCACTGGTTAATAAGACCAAAGGCAAAGTTGAAGTATTTGGTCACGATATTGATACCGACCTTGAGGCGGCTAAAGCGAATTTAGGCCTAGTACCACAAGAGTTTAACTTTAGTCAGTTTGAAACGCTGAGCCAAATACTCGTTAATCAAGCAGGTTACTACGGTGTACCGCGCGGCGAAGCACATAAACGTGCAGATAAATACTTGGCGCAGCTTGGATTAATCGAGAAAAAGGATAAGCAAGCGCGTACCTTATCTGGTGGTATGAAACGCCGTTTAATGATTGCACGTGCCTTAATGCATGAGCCCAAATTACTTATTTTAGATGAGCCAACAGCGGGGGTTGATATAGAGCTTCGCCGTTCAATGTGGGACTTTTTAAGGCAAATTAACGAACAAGGTGTGACCATTATTTTAACAACCCACTACCTTGAAGAAGCTGAACTGCTTTGTAAAAACATCGCCATTATTGATACTGGGCGAATTGTTGAAAACACTACGATTAAAGCCCTGCTTGCTAAATTAGACAAAGAAACCTTTGTATTGGATCTAAAACAACCGTCTAAACCCGTAACGCTAGATGGATACAAATTTACTATGGGGGATGATCACACCATTGAAGTTGAAGTGGCTAAATCTCAAGGATTAAACGCGGTGTTTACAGCATTGACTGAACAAGGTAATACCGTGCTGAGCATGCGAAACAAAGCGAATCGATTAGAAGAATTATTTGTAGGTTTATTAGAGCAAGGGCGGGGCGAATAAATGTTTAAATATGGCGTAGCCTTAAAAAGTATTTGGATTAAAGAGTGCATTCGCTTTTTGCGTATTTGGGTGCAAACCTTAGTACCGCCAGCGATCACGATGAGTTTATATTTTGTTATTTTTGGTAACCTAATTGGCTCACGTATTGGTGACATGGGCGGTTTTAGCTACATGGAGTTTATTGTCCCTGGCCTTATTATGATGTCAGTTATTACTAACTCTTATTCAAATGTTGCCTCTAGCTTTTACTCAACTAAGTTTCAAAAAAGTATTGAAGAGTTATTAGTTGCACCTGTGCCTAATTACATCATTGTACTGGGTTATATGGGCGGAGGTATGACCCGTGGCATTATGGTTGGTTTTATCGTAACGTGCGTTTCTTTATTTTTTGTTGATATACAAATACATAATATTTTTGTGATTATAGCCACTGTTATTCTCACCTCGGCGGTGTTTGCCTTGGGCGGGTTAATTAACGCTATTTATGCAAACAGCTTTGATGACATAAGTATTATCCCTACCTTTATTTTAACGCCGTTGACCTATTTAGGCGGGGTGTTTTATTCAATCACTTTACTGCCTGATTTTTGGCAAATGGTGTCGAAAATAAACCCAATTATTTATATGGTTAACGCATTTAGATATGGGTTTTTAGGTGTTTCGGATGTAGATTTATCGGTCGCAATGGGTGTGTTGTTGGTGTTTATCAGCGTCCTATTTACTTTAGCACTGACGCTAATTAAAAAAGGTGTGGGGCTAAGACACTAATGAGCGATGCAAATTCACGTAGTATTGTATCTAATCAAGCGGGACTTCATGAAAAGCTTGATGAAATAGTTAATAAACACTTACAGGCTGAGTTTAAAAAGCCAATTGCAACGCATACGCAAACCGCATTTGATGAAGTTAATGCTAAAGTGCAAGCCTTTAATGGGCCGCTTATTTTAGATTCCTGTTGTGGGGTCGGGGAGAGCACCGCTAATTTAGCAAAACGTCATCCTGAAGCGTTAGTCATAGGCATTGATAAGTCATCTCATCGACTTGATAAGCATGATGTTGAATATAAACAAAGTGAAAGTGGTCAATACATTTTAGTGCAAGCTGACTTAAATGACTTTTGGCGTTTAGCGGTGGCTGCTAATTGGCAGCCTACGCATCACTATTTGCTTTACCCTAACCCTTGGCCTAAGTCTAAACACATACAAAGGCGCTGGCATGGGGCGGCTATATTCCCGTTTATTGTAAAGTTAGGCGGTTTACTTGAGGTGCGCAGTAATTGGGATATTTATGTTAAAGAGTTTGCCAGAGCGCTTGAATTAGCGGGGAATCCATGTGAAACCGAATTGTTTGAGTCAGACGAAGCAATTACCCCTTTTGAACGTAAGTACTGGGCCAGTGGCCAGCAAAGCCACCGGCTTGTTATAAATCTTAAATAGCTAATTGTTGCTTAAAGTGAGTCACATGTGGCGTTGGTTTACCAAGGTAACTACCTTGCATCAGCGTCACATTTAGTTTATTGAGTAGCTCGGCAACCGTGTTATTTTCTACCGCTTCAACAACCAATTCAAGTTCAAGCTGCTGGGCTATATCAGCAATATAGGTGATAAATAGCGATGTATTTTCATCATTTACCAGTTGCTTGGTGATCGCACCATCGAGTTTAATACCATCTACCTCAATCTTTAACGTATTGAGCGTATTAATAAACTCATTACCCCAACAATGCATCACTATTTTTGCCCCTTTACTTTTTACCATCGCAATAAATGATTTTATTTCATAGTAGTGTGTAATGACCTGCGACTCTAATATTGAAATAGTAATGTTTTCAGGGTTGGGGTAGCGATGAAGCTCATATGCTATGTGATCATAAATAGTGGGATCTGCAATATTTTCAGCGCACACAGTTAACCCCCAGCTGATTGCTGATTTGCGAAAGCGCGAAATGCATTGAGTAAATAAGGTACGTGTTAACATCCCATCCATACGCAGCCTATTTACTGCATTAGAAAAGGTATCAGGGGTTAAAATCTCCCCATGTGAGGTCACTATTCTTGGTGAGCAGTCATACCTAATAATGGCATTGGTATTGGTATCTATAACAGGTTGAAAATAAGGAACAACGCGATGGGCATCAAACGCTTCACGAATTTCCTTTGCTATTTCTACATTGTATAAATACAGAGATTTATTGTCGTTAATCGCTTCTGAGTAGTTTACTATGGGTTGAACACCTTGCCTTGATTGTAGCAAAGCAATGTGGGCATTCTTAAGCAGTAATGACTTATTCCCTCTTGCGACTCCAGCGTTGAGCGTAATATAAATAAATGGGTCTGTAATAAAAGGTGTATTTTTATTATGGGATTGAATAATGCTGTAAAGCTCATCAAAAGGTGTTTCTTTACTGGTTAAAATGGCCAGCTTGTTGGTCGCAATACGATAAATACGTGATTGCAGACGGTTTTGCTGCTTAAAGTGACTGAGTAGTTTTTTCATCACTTCATCGGCTGTTTTTGTGCCAAAAAAACGACTGATACTATCAATTTCGTTAACCAAAATAATCGCGATTTGTAGATGATGCTCATTACTTTTTTTTAGCTGCTTTTCCAAGGCAATATGATTTTCAAACCCCGTAGCATGATCCCTCATTAGTGAGCGGCGTACCCCAAAACAATAAAGAATATAAACCAGTAACAATATGAACAGTACGCAACTAAAATGAAGCAGGGCTTGATTCAAACGTGTTATTAAAGCCGTATTGATTTTATCGACGCTAATATCAGCTGCAGTTAAATAGGTTCTGCCATTTTTTGCTATATGAGGAATATACACCGTTTTAGAATGACCACGATGCGCCGTTGACACTTCAAAAATAGGGGCCGTTGATAAAAATGCCGCCATATTAATTGGCGTCGCTTCAGGGTAAAGATCTAAATACTGGGTAACTTTACCGTTATTTTGATCATCTTGGGTGTAACTGGAGGCAGTAAAATAAATATTTTCATCAATTAATATCATTGAATATAAATAATCTATATTTAAATCATTGGCTAAAGCAGAAAGCTGTTCGGCCTTATTTTGATAGCTTGCAAAGCTAATTTCTTGCGACGTTTTGTCGTGGTAATCACTACCTAAAATATACTTTACGCTGGTGGCTGCATTTATTAAGCGATTGTCAATGCTGCGCATTACATCACTTTGAATGGCAGAGTAAGTGTAGTAACCATAAATGATTAAGCTGACCAAAAAAAAGACGGTTCCAAGCGCCAACCGTGTTAATTTTAGATTTCCTTTGAGCATGTATTATCCTTATTTTTGTTGATTTTATTATACTTAAAAATTATAAATGCCCAATATTTTAATTACCCTTTGTACTAAATTTAAAAAATAGTGAAATGTTATCTATTTAGTATTGTCTTTTATGGCTTAAAACGAGACATTTTTGTCATATTGCAGTAAAGTTAGCGCAATTTTTTAGAAATGCCGTTGCTTAAAAAACACCTTATATTAGCGTGTTTTACAAACTAACAGGTGTTTTAGTCACACACTAGGTATGAAGATGGATCAAAAGCGTTGTGCCGTCGCCTCTAAAGAAAGCCTTAAACGGATATTCACCGTTCCAGAGGCGCCAGACTCAACTTTGAGCAAAATAGAGCTTGAAATTTCGAGTAATTTAGCAGGTTTCTTAAACGAAAATATCGCGGCAATTGAAAAACCATTACATGAAATAGAAAAAGATTTTCAATCGGCGGCAATCCCTGAAGAACCGACGTTTGTGTCTTGCTATGCTCAAGATATTATGGAGCAGCTGGTTGCTCATTCTGTTCATACCGCAGCGCCAAGCTTTATTGGCCATATGACATCGGCTCTGCCTCATTTTTTACTACCGTTATCGAAATTAATGGTTGGGTTAAATCAAAACCTAGTAAAAATTGAAACCTCGAAAGCGTTTACCCCATTAGAACGTCAAGTTTTAGGGATGATGCATCATTTAGCTTATAGCCAAAGTGATGGTTTTTATTCTAAATGGATGCACAGTGCAAAAACTTCGTTAGGGGCATTTTGCTCTGGCGGCACCGTGGCAAATATTACTGCACTTTGGATAGCTCGAAACCGCTTATTAAAAGCGGATGGCAATTTTAAAGGCATTGCTGCACAAGGTTTAGTTGCAGGAATGCTTCACTATGGTCACAAAGGGCTGGCAGTTTTAATTTCTGAACGAGGTCATTATTCGCTTGGTAAATCGGTTGATTTATTAGGTATTGGTCGTGAAAATTTAATTGGTATCAAAACTTCTGCCGATAACAAAGTCGATGTTAGTGCAATGCGAGAAAAAGCGTTAGAGCTTGAAGCACAAGGCATTAAAGTGATGGCAATTGTTGGGGTCGCAGGAACCACTGAAACCGGTAATATTGACCCACTTGAAGATATGGCTAATTTAGCACAAGAGATTAATTGTCATTTTCATGTTGATGCAGCGTGGGGTGGAGCTACTTTACTGTCTAATACCCATAGGCATTTATTAAAAGGTATTGAGCATGCAGATTCAATCACCATTGATGCGCATAAGCAAATGTATGTGCCGATGGGGGCCGGTTTAGTCTTATTTAAAGACCCTGCTGCAACTGATGCCATCGAGCATCATGCTGAATATATTTTACGTAAAGGCTCTAAAGATTTAGGCAGCCATACGCTTGAGGGAAGTCGCCCTGGGATGGCGATGTTAGTGCATGCTTGCTTACGTGTTATTGGTCGTAAAGGCTATGAAATGCTTATCGATCGCAGTATTAAAAAAGCGCGTTATTTTGCTGATTTAATAAAAGCCGATGAAGACTTTGAGTTAATATCAGAGCCAGAACTTTGCTTACTGACCTATCGCTATGTACCAAAACAAATTAAACACGCGATAGCCCAAGCTGATGCACAAACCCGTTTAGACATTTTTGCCGCGCTTAATCGTTTTACTGCCAGCATGCAAAAACGCCAACGTGAATCGGGTCGCTCATTTGTATCGCGTACGCGTTTAACGCCAGTTCAATATGATAACCAACCAACCGTGGTATTTAGAGTGGTACTGGCGAACCCGCTTACCTCAGGTGTTATATTAAAAGAGATATTAGAAGAGCAGAAAGAACTGGCACAAACTGATCCGGTGTTTAAAAAGTATTTACGAAAATATATGTAACTACAATTACAAATGCAATGACAAAAAAGACGCGATTAAGCGTCTTTTTTGTTGCTGATTAAAAGCAACTCGCCTTTATAAGGTTGCTGATAATTTGTTGAGAAGGTTTGATTTTTTCCATTGCTAAAAACTCATCGGGCTGATGCGCTTGGTTAATAGAGCCTGGTCCCATTACGATGGTTTCACAACCGAGTTGCTGTATAAATGGCGCTTCGGTACAGTAGTTAACAGCCACTGCTTTTTGCCCTGCTATATTTTCGGCTAATTTGACTAACGCGCTATCTGTGCTTCCCGTAAATGCTGGAATTGGCTCATGCAAATCAATTACGCTCACAGAGTTAGGGTATTGCTGGTTTATATCGTAGGTTGCATCAAGTACCATTGCTTGAAGCTCTTGCACGCTTAAACCTGGAAGAGGGCGCATATCAATGTGCATTTCACAGCAGCCACAAATTCGGTTGGCATTGTCACCCCCATGAATATTGCCTAAGTTGAGTGTTGGATAAGGAATTTCAAAGTGGTTTATTGAATATTTATTCTTAAGTTGTTCTTTTAAGATCAGTAATTTTGTAATCACTTTATGCATTACTTCGATGGCATTAAGGCCCCGTTCGGGATCAGAGCTATGTCCTGAGCGACCAACGACTCTGATTGCTGTAGTCATATGGCCTTTATGGGTAAATACTGGTGTCATATCAGTGGGTTCACCAATAATACAGCGGCTTGGCTTTAAATTTGGGTGCTTACAAATTTGCTGTGCGCCAGCCATAGTGGTTTCTTCATCGGCGGTCGCTAATATTAAAATAGGTTGAGTTTGTTGCTTTTCATCAAGCTCACTAATAGCTTGCAGTACAAAAGCAAAAAAGCCTTTCATATCAATACTGCCTAAACCATATAATTTGTTATCAAGTTCAGTTAATTTAAATGGGTTTTGATTCCAGCGGCTATCATCAAATGGCACCGTATCGGTGTGCCCCGCAAGCATTAACCCGCCATCGCCTTGTCCGCGTTTTGCTAATAAGTTGTAGCGGCCTTTACCACCTTCTAACTCTATTATTTCACAGGTAAAACCTAAGCTTTCACACCACTGAGCGAGTAGTTCAATCACGCTTTTATTGCTCATACACAAATGCTCTTCAATAGCGCTAATAGAGGGGGCAGCAATCAATTGCTGATACATCGAGATAAATGACGGCAGAGACATAAAAAAATCCAAAATAAGTATTCAATTTAATTGCATAACAATATAAAAGTATTTATGATGAATATCAATTCACTTTTTAAGCATAAATATATTAAAGTTACACCATGAAAATAATACGACGATAGTTATCACTCATTAATTTAATCAGTTTAGCTAGGTTGCAACCTAGTGTAAGTAAATAACATGGAATGTAGTCACTAATTTTATATAAAGAGTAAATAATGAACGTAGTAATTATAGGTGCCAGCGGTTATAGCGGCGCAGAATTGGCTAGCTTAGTTGCCAAACATCCAGCATTAACATTATCAGCATGTTATGTATCAGCGCAAAGCTTAGATAAAAATAAACTGCTCAGTGAATTATACCCTGAGCACTTAGGGTTACTTGACTTACCTTTGCAACCACTTAATGAGAGTGCATTGAGTGATATAGCTCATTCAGCAGACTATGTGTGTTTATGCACTGACCATAAAGTAAGTGTTGATTTAGCCCCTCAGTTTTTAGCGATGGGCAAAAAGGTATTTGACCTTTCGGGTGGTTACCGTCTTGAAAGTAATGAAGATTACGTCACCTATTATGGTTTTGAACACCAGCATCCAGAACTTCTTAATGAAGCTGCATATGGCCTTGCAGAGTGGAATAGTGAGGCCATTGCAAAGGCGCAGTTAGTTGCTGTAGCTGGCTGCTACCCAACTGCCGCATTAAATGCATTAAAACCTCTTCAGCAAGCTGGGTTACTTAGTGATGAGCGGATTATTATTAATGCTGTATCGGGAGTAACTGGGGCTGGTCGTAAAGCCAGTATTGGCACGCATTTTTGCGAAGTATCGCTAGCTGCTTATGGTTTGTTTAACCATCGTCATGGGCCTGAGATACAGCAGTATCTTGGCCATAACGTGTTATTTACTCCTCATTTAGGTAATTTCCCGCGCGGTATTTTAGAAACCATTTATGTACAGCTAAAACCGGGTGTGACCAGTGAGCAAGTAACTAAAGCGTATCAAGTATTAGCAGATGAGCCGTTAATTCGATTGCTTGGCAGTAAAATTCCCTCCATTAAAGGGGTAGCAAAACAACCCTATGTTGATATTGCATGGCAGCAGCAAGACTCACAATTAATAGTGATGGCAGCGATTGACAATTTACTAAAAGGGGCGGCTGGTCAGGCTCTGCAATGTATTAATTTGTCAATGGGTTTGCCTCATACTACAGGTTTAGTAGGAGCGTTTAAATGAGCAGTAAAACGTGGGTTATTAAACTCGGTGGCGCAGTACTCAATACTGAAAATGCCGCTAAAGCGCTTTTTGAGGTTCTTAATGAACAACATGATGCACAATTTGTCATTGTTCATGGCGGTGGCTCATTAGTTGACCATTGGCTAGCAGAAGCCGGTTTTGCCAGTGCTAAACACCAAGGTTTGCGTATCAGCCCTAAAGAACAGATGCCTTATATTGTAGGAGCATTAGCGGGAGCAGCAAACAAACAATTAATGGCGCAAGCAATGACTGCTGGGCACAAACCCGTTGGCTTGAGTTTATATGAAGCTGGAATAACAGCATCACAAAAATTAAAAGCGCTAGGGCAAGTAGGTCAATGCCATAGTAATGATGATTCTATTATTAATGAATTACTCAGTGGCGGGCGTTTACCTATAGTCAGCTCCATCGGTTTTGATGAGCAAGGGCTTTGGTACAACGTTAATGCTGACGAAGCAGCAGCCGCGATTGCGAGTAATTTAAACGCCGAACTTATTTTTATGACAGATGTAGAAGCGGTGCTTGATGTGAATAAGCATCCACTACATCAACTTGACACAAAACACATTGATACTTTAATTGCAGAGGGAGTAATTGTGGGCGGGATGGAGGTCAAAGTTAAGACCAGCCTTCACGCTGCCCAACATTTACGACGCGGTGTGTACATTTCCAGCTGGCAAAAGCCAGAAAATTTAACGGCTTTGCTGCAAGGCGAGCACGTCGGAACTAAAGTGACACCATAGGTTGAATATGTTTAAAGATTTTATAACGGGTCTAGAATTAGACCAACAAGGCGCCCTTAATTTATTAAAATTAGCGCAAGATATTAAAGAAAGCCCTGCAAAGTACAGCCAAGTGTTAGCTGGTAAGTCAGTGGTTACTCTCTTCGAAAAGCAAAGTTTACGTACGCGTTTATCGTTTGATATTGGTATAAACCGTTTAGGCGGTCATGCGGTTTATCTTGATCAACAAAACGGCGCGATGGGAGCTCGTGAATCAATAAAAGATTTTGCCTTGAATATTTCAACTTGGGCTGATGGTATCGTTGCCCGGGTTAATCAGCACAGTACGTTAACTACCTTAGGTGAGTATTCGTCTGTTCCGGTGGTTAATAGTTTGTGTGATTTATATCACCCATGCCAAGCCTTAGCTGATTTTTTAACGCTTCAAGAAGTGCACGGTGATGTTAGTCAGCTAAAGTTGGCTTATTTAGGTGAAGGTAATAACGTAACGCATTCACTGATGCTACTCGCAGCAACTTTAGGTACTGATTTTGTTGCTGTGACGCCAAAAGGCAGTTCGCCCGATTCGCAAATTCTTAAAAAAGCGGAGCAAATTGCCGCAATGAATGGGGCGTCTGTGATGGTAAGTGACAGAGTTGAGGCTGCGGTAGGTGCTAACGCAGTTTACGCTGATACCTGGGTTTCTATGGGAGACACCACACCGCTTGAGCAAGTGAAAGAAAAATACATGCCTTATCAATTAAATCAGGCATTACTTAAAAAAACTGGGGCTACCACGGTATTACATTGCCAACCGGCACACCGTGAGTTTGAAATTACCTCTGAGGTAATGGATGGCCCCGCATCAAAAATTATTCAACAAGCAGAAAATCGTATGCATGCGCAAAATGCTCTGCTTGTTACATTATTAAATCCAAATTTTGTTAAGGAACACCTATGAGTTCAATTAAAAAAGTCGTTTTAGCCTATTCAGGTGGTCTTGATACATCGGCTATTGTGCCATGGTTAAAAGAAAACTACGGCTGTGAAGTTATTGCCTTTGTTGCCGATGTTGGCCAGGGCGCAGAAGAACTTGAAGGCGTAGAAGCAAAAGCCATTGCATCGGGGGCATCTGAATGTTACGTAGTTGATTTGAAAGATGAAATGGTAAGTGATTACATTTACCCAACACTTAAAACAGGCTCTATATACGAAGGAACCTACTTGCTAGGTACTTCTATGGCACGTCCAATCATCGCCAAAGCCCAAGTTGAAATTGCCCGTAAAGTGGGTGCAGATGCACTTTCTCATGGCTGTACGGGTAAAGGTAACGACCAAGTACGTTTTGAGTCATGTTTTGCAGCACTGGCTCCTGATTTAAAAGTGATTGCGCCATGGCGTGAGTGGGATTTATCAAGTCGTGAATCATTGCTTGATTACCTAGCCGAGCGTGATATTCCGTGTTCTGCATCAGCAACTAAAATTTACAGTCGTGATGCTAACGCATGGCATATCTCCCACGAAGGCGGCGAGCTTGAAGACCCTTGGTGTGAGCCAAGTGAGCAAGTATGGACATGGACTAATTCACCAGAGCAAGCGCCCGATAAAGCTGAGCATGTCACTTTATCAGTTGTAGAAGGTGAAGTGGTTGCTGTAAACGGCGAACAATTAAAGCCTTACGACTGTTTAGTTAAACTAAACGACATTGCAGCTCCGCATGGTATTGGTCGTGTTGATATTGTAGAAAACCGTTTAGTGGGCATGAAATCACGCGGTTGTTACGAAACACCAGGCGGTACAGTGATCATGGCTGCGCTTCAAGCAATTGATGAGCTCGTTCTTGATAAGTCAAGCCGTAAATGGAAAGAGATACTCGGTGGTGAATTTTCGCATTTAGTCTACGACGGTCGTTGGTTTACGCCGCTTAAAGATTCTATTTTAGCCGGTGCAGAAGCGCTTTCTACGTTAGCGACAGGTGAAGTGGTACTTAAACTTTATAAAGGGCAAGTAACAGCGGTTCAGAAAAAATCACCTAACAGTTTATACAGCGAAGATTTTGCTACTTTTGGTGAAGACGATGTTTATGACCAATCGCACGCAGAAGGCTTTATTCGTTTATTCTCACTATCAAGCAGAATTTCAGCATTAGCTAAAAAGTAATTTTTTAAGCCCCTTGGAATTAAGGGGCTATTATCGGGTTTGGAGAGATTTCATGGCATTATGGGGCGGGCGTTTTTCTACGGGTCCAGATGAAGCGTTTAAACAATTTAACGATTCACTTCCCTTCGATTATCAATTAGCAGAGCAAGATATTATTGGCTCTGTTGCATGGGCTGGCGCACTTGAACAAGTGAACGTGTTATCTAATGACGAACACCAAAAGCTGGTATCGGCATTATATGAATTACTTGAAGAGGTAAAAGCAGATCCACAAGCTGTTGCCACCTCAGGTGCTGAGGATATTCACTCGCATGTTGAAGCCGCGCTAATTGAAAAAGTGGGTGATTTAGCTAAAAAATTACACACTGGACGCAGTCGTAACGACCAAGTTGCTACCGACTTTAGATTATGGTGTCGCGATACCGCCGATCACATTTTAAAAGCGATTGCACAATTAAAAGCTGAATTTGTTGCCCTTGCTGAGCGTGAGTTAGGCACAATATTGCCAGGCTACACCCACTTACAGCGTGCACAGCCCGTGTTATTTAGCCATTGGTGTATGGCTTATGTAGAAATGTTAGAGCGTGATGAAAGCCGGTTGCAAGATGCCCAAGCACGAATGAACTATTGCCCATTAGGCAGTGGCGCTCTTGCGGGAACTGCCTATCCTATTGACCGTCATGCACTTGCGCAAGGGTTAGGGTTTATAGGCGCGACCAAAAATAGTCTTGATGGTGTATCTGATCGTGATTTTGTGGTTGAGCTATTAAGCTGTGCGTCTATCTCTATGATCCACTTATCGCGCATGTCTGAAGACTTGATTTTTTATAACTCAGGAGAAGCTGGGTTTATCGAACTGGCTGATAATGTTACATCGGGCTCATCTTTGATGCCGCAGAAAAAGAACCCTGATGCACTAGAGCTTATTCGTGGCAAAACAGGACGGGTGTTTGGTGCGTTTAGTGCAATGATGATGACTCTAAAAGCACTGCCGCTTGCCTACAATAAAGACATGCAAGAAGACAAAGAAGGCATTTTTGACGCTATGCCAACGTGGCTTGCGTGTATTCATATGGCGCAAGCGTGTATTAAGGGTGTAACAGTTAAAGCAGACAAAACTTTAGCAGCGGCAAAAGGTGGCCACGCGAATGCAACCGAGCTTGCTGATTATTTGGTAGCCAAAGGTGTGCCGTTCAGAGAAGGGCATCATATTGTTGGGGTATTGGTGCAATTAGCCATTAGTGAAGGTAAAACGTTAGAGGAGCTTTCACTTGAGCAGTATAAATCAGTAAACCCAGTGTTTGAAGATGACGTGTATCCGGTACTTGAAATTGATGCTTGTATTAAAGCACGTCAAGCACTTGGCGGAACCTCATTAGAACAAGTAAGTAAAGCGGTTAAAGACGCGAAAAAAAAACAGCAAATAACAGTTCGTGATGCAAACCTAGATGACGTGGAAGTAATCGCTAAACTCGTGCAACATTGGGCAACAGTCGGCGAAAACTTACCGCGCGCTAAAAGTGACATGGTGCACTCAATTAATGAATTTGCCGTGACAGAGATTAATGGGCAGGTATCAGGTTGTGCTTCATTATACATTTACGACACCGGATTAGCTGAAATACGCTCTTTAGGTATTGACCCTAAAAGCGGGGTAACAGGGCAAGGGCGAGAGCTGGTAGAACATTTATTAGTAAAAGCCAAAAAATTGGCACTCAATCGTGTCATCGTTCTGACTCGTGTACCTGACTTTTTCGAAAATCAGCGGTTTAGTTTCTGTAATAAAGAGAGCCTACCTGAAAAAGTCATGAAAGATTGTGAGTTATGTTTACGTAAAGAAAACTGTGATGAAGTCGCAATGGAATATATGTTAAAGCCAAGTAATAGCATGGAGATCCCTTGTAAAAACGTGGCTTGAGCAATCCCTAGGATAAAAAACGCACGGTGACCCCGATGCGTTTTTTTTTGAGTAAAATAAAGTGATGTTTTAAATTAATATGCTATGAATTTAAAGTTGGCATATCGGTTGCATTTATAGTTCTGTAGTGTGTTGTTGAGTCAATTAATCAACGAAGGCAATACGTTACAGAAGTTATTTAGTAACTGCTCCAGATGGTGTGATTTAAATTTGCGCCAATAATAAAAATTTAATACTCATAAGGATTAATCACATGCAAATTTCAGCTAATAGCCAAGTACAAATGCAAGCATATAATAAAACGCAACAATTAAAGCCTGCAATGGAACAAACTGCTAGCCCTAAAACCCTACAATCTGATACAGTTAGTATATCTCAAGAGGCAATGAGTGCTGCTGGTGCAGAACTTCGTCGTGGCGGCGGTATTGTACCTATCAAACCTAAATAATTAATTAAGGTTTTAAATGTTTTTAACTGAGTTTTTTGGTTTTTTCTCGCTTTCAGCGTTTACAATGTGGGGCTTTTTAATGGCATTTTTTTTTAATGTCTTTGTCTATACTTTAAACGTAAAAAGAAATACAACTTTATTACTCAGTTCATTTATTATGATGGTTTCTTATACTCTTTCAGACTATTTTTTTACTTGGCTATCAATTAAAACTGCGGTTTTATTAGATTGGGCTATCTATGATATTTTTACCATTCTTTGCTTGCTAATAGCTATGGCTATGTTAAGAAAAACGACACCCTCTTTTTTGTATTTAATTGTGGGTCTTGCAATAAATTCACTTTTCTTTTCCCTCATGTACTTAGATTTGAATGTATATCAAAATAAAGAACCTTGGCTTTTTTGGGATATCTACACCTTCAGTGTAAACATTATTGATCTGATTATGATTGTCGCTTTAATAGTAGACCGTGATTTCCTTGGCTTACACACCCTTAAAAGTAAACTCATTTCATTATTCAAAACGACTGAGCTTAACAAAATCCAATAAATGTATTATGTAGACTTATTTTTAGCAGATTATATCGATGCATTTATACAGTGGGGCTTTTTAATGGCCATGTTGTACGCTTTGGTATCGAGTATAAATACGCTAAATAAATCTTTGGTCTATTTAGCCACAATCATGTTCTTTTCTTACCTTATTGGTGATTTCCTTTTAGTTTTCAAAAACGTTTACCTTAACTGGATTTTTTTTGATTTCGCTACAGTTTGTATTATTTTTATAATAACAAAAGCTTCAAGCTTTGAAAGCGATGTGGCTAAAAACTATATTGTTAGTGGCTTATTGATTAATGCTTGTTTAACGTATGCTATTTACATAGATCTTTATATAAACTGGAACTCAGATCCTTGGTGGTTGTGGAGCCTGTACTCTATGGGGGTTAATGTTGTTGATTTACTAATGATTATTACTATTTTTATCAATAAAGACTTTTTAGGGCTAATGAAACTTAAAGGTCGTTTATTTAGATCACGCGCTGAGTTTAAAAGCCCATAATGACAGATTTATTATGGCTACTTGTTAAAGTTGGCGAGAATTTAGGTAATTTTATTTTGTGGCTATTTTTAATCGCTTTTCTATATAATCTTTCTTCGAGCATTAATAAACAAGATAAAAGCTTGCTGCATATTTCATTGATAATGATGATTTCTTATTTTCTAAGTGCATTTTTAAGCCTCGAAACTTCAACTTATAAAGATTATTTCATATTTGATCTCACAACTATTTTTACACTTTTTTTGTGGCGAAAAATCACGTTGCAAAATACACCTATTGCTTTTTATTACTTAATTCTGGGGTTGGGTGTTAATACCTGTTTATTTTTGGGGATGCATTATGATGTTCAAGTTAAAGGAAACATTGATTATTGGTGGTTTTGGGCTGCATATGGGTTTGGCGTTATTCTATTTGATCTTATAATGGCATTGGCACTATTTATCAATAAAGATTTTTTGGGCTTAGTGAGGCTTAAGAACGTTCTGTTTCCATCAAGAGCGAAGCTACCTAGCGTAATGTAACGATACGCTAGGTGTTGTGTTTAATGCTTAGTTTTCCCAAGCCTTGACTGCAGGGCTTTCATTACTATGGTGTCAACAAACTCACTCACATCCCCGTTATGGCGTGCTACTTCTTTTACTAGTGTTGATGATATAAAGGTATTGCGCTCGGCGGGCGTTAAAAATACGCTTTCTAAATCAGGGTTTAAACGGCGATTCATATTCGCGAGCTGAAACTCGTAATCAAAATCAGAAACCGCTCTTATGCCTCTGATCAGTACATTAGCATTATGGTCACGGGCTAAATCGGCGAGTAGCCCTGAAAAGCCAATGACTTTTACATTATCTAAATGGCTTAAAATCTCATTTGCTAAATCAACGCGTTCTTCTAAAGTAAAACACGGTTTTTTACTTGGGTTATGAGCAATAGCCACAATAACGGTATCGAACATTTTAGCCGCACGCTGAATTAAATCAGTGTGGCCGTTGGTAAGAGGGTCAAATGTGCCTGGGTAGATTGCGGTCACTTTCATAATATTTACTGTGTTATTATTTTTAGCCGTAGTGTAGCAGTGTTTAGTGTGCAAAGCAGCCTTGTGAGTAAATTGTATATAACTGCAGCTGCGCAGTGTTACAAATGCAATGATTTGTTTATACTAGGCGGATTATTTTAATGCAGCATCGTATTTTCGAAAATTGAGTAATGAGTATATGAATACCAAGGATAAAATAATTCAAACCAGTATTTCATTGTTTAACGAACATGGTGAAAGAGCAATATCTACTAATCATATCGCATCGAGTTTAGGTATGAGTCCGGGTAATCTGTACTACCACTTTAAAAATAAAGAAGACATTATTCGCCATATATTTGCACTTTATCGTGACCATTTAAGTACTCATTTTAAGCCGGTCGATCAAGGCGACGATGCTTTTGAACACCTAGGTCCTTATTTAGATTCGCTATTTGAATTGATGTGGCGCTATCATTTTTTTTACGACAACCTTGGCGATATTCTCGCTCGCGATAGTCATTTAAAACAGGGTTACATTGATTTTCAGCAAGAGTTACTTGAGCAGGTGCGTAACATCATTTTGGCCTTACGCGACAGCGAAATTATTGCTATTGATGAACAAGATGCTATCGAACTTGCTCATACGTTAAAATTAACGGTCAGCTTTTGGACACCCTATATGAAAGCAAGAAGGCTTAGTGGTGTGCTGGTTGAGCAAGATATTTACCCTGGTATTGTAAAAGTACTGACTTTATTTAAAGCCTACAGCACCGAAAAAAGCGCAAATAAAATTAATCAGTTAAGAGACAAGTACGCACTTTTAGCAAATGCTGCTCCCCAGAATCCTTAAGCCCGTTAAGTTGGTTAGTTCCTAGGCGCTAAATTTTTTGCTATAATCCGCCGCGCCCAATACCTGGGTGCGCGAATTCCCGCAGTCTAAGAGTTAAACTATGCTTAAATTTATCGTCAAACTTCACCCTGAAATAGCCATTAAAAGCCGTTCAGTCCGTAAACGCTTTACTAAAGTGTTAGAAAATAACATTAAAATTGTATTGCGTCGTGTTGACGAAAAAGTACAGGTACGTAATAACTGGGATAACATTTCAGTTGTAACAAAACTTGACGATGCTCAAACTCGCCTTGATTTTATCGACAGCTTACAACGTATACCTGGTATCGTGCAGTTTATTGAAGTGACTGAAACAGACTTTAAAACGATTGATGACATTTATCAAAAAACTATTGAGCTAGTTGGTCACACTATTATTGGTAAAACCTTTTGTGTCCGTGCTAAGCGCATAGGTCAACATGATTTTACTTCAACTGAGCTAGAGCGTTACGTTGGTGGCGGGCTTAATCAACATGTTGAAGGGGCTCGAGTAAAGCTAAGTCGCCCAGAAGTAACGATTCGTTTAGAAATTAAAGACGAAAAAGCCTACATAGTAACGCAAACGCATTTAGGAATGGCGGGCTTTCCACTGCCAACACAAGACGATGTATTATCGCTTATGTCTGGTGGGTTTGATTCTGGCGTTGCCAGTTATCAAATGATCCGTAAAGGTGCTCGCACGCACTTTTTATTCTTTAATTTAGGTGGCGCTGCTCATGAAATTGGGGTTAAACAAGCGAGTTACTATCTATGGAAACAATACAGCTCTACTCACAAAGTTAAGTTTATTACTGTTGATTTTGAGCCAGTGGTTGCTGAAATCTTAGAAAACGTTGAGAACAGCCAAATGGGCGTTGTCCTTAAACGTATGATGATGCGAGCGGGTAGTGCCGTTGCTGAAAAACTAAATATTCAAGCATTGGTTACGGGTGAAAGTATAGGTCAGGTGTCTAGTCAAACCTTAGCTAACTTAAGTGTGATTGACCGCGTAACCGAAACGCTCATTTTACGCCCACTTATCCAACATGATAAGCAAGAAATCATCAATATAGCGCGCCAAATAGGCACTGCAGAAATGGCAGAGACGATGCCTGAATACTGCGGTGTGATCTCTAAAAAGCCGACAGTTAAAGCCAAAATTGAAGTAATTAAAGCAGAAGAAGAAAAGTTTGACTTTGATGTGTTAGATACCGTTATTGATAACGCCCGTGTTATGGATGTGCGCGATATTGATGTTGAGGCTAAGCAAGAGCTTAAAGAGGCAGAATCAGTTACAGAGTTACCTGAAGGAGCGGTTGTTGTTGATATTCGCTCGCCTGAAGAAGAAGATGCGGCGCCGCTGGAAATTGAAGGTATTGAAGTTATCCACTTACCGTTTTTCCGCTTAGCAACAAAGTTTGGCGATTTACCTAAAGGTAAAGATTATTACTTATATTGCCAAAAAGGAGTAATGAGCCAATTACAAGCGCTTATTCTTCACGAAGAAGGCTTTAACACCGTAAAAGTATATCGTCCTTGATGGCTTAAGATATTGGGTCTGTTGACCTTTGCGGATTATAATTTGTTCAAACTAGGGGCGGTTTAATCGCGGCGCGAGGTTTGTAACCTAGTGGGCTAAGTAAAAATCGAGCAACAAAGAGTAAATCGCCCCTAGGCAGAACCCTTCGGGCAGCGCCTGTTTGGCATTGATGCTGCGTTATCGCCTATTTATGGGGAATAACCACACCACATAGGCTCTGCCTTACCTAAATACCAAACAGACTGCTGCAAATTTAACCTTGAAAGGTCAACAGACCCTAAATGCGCGGATTTATTCCGCGCTTTTTTTTGCCAGAATTTCAGCAAGTAAAGCGTCGTTATACGGGGTCGCAATATTATGTCGCTTGCCTTGCTCACTAATATAACCACAAATTGCCATGATCTCAGTTTGTCTATTATGCATTACATCTTGATGCATCGAAGAGTAATTTTCGGCAGTTAAACTCATTACTTTGTAAGCCCGCTCTAGGGCATCTATAAGCTTAATATTGAGTTTTAGCGCGGTTGCAATGTGGCATGCCTCAGCTAATAAATTAATAATTGCACTACTGTATTGCGGTGCACGTAACTGACCATTTTTTATATTGTGGTGAGCGGTTAATGGATTTATTGCAATATTAACCAGTAGCTTTTCAAACCGTAGTTGTTCAATATTGTTACTGACAATTAACTGCGGAATAGTGTGTAATTGCGCACTAAGCTGTTGAATATTTTGAATAGCTAGTTGATTACAGCCCCCTAATACACTTTGCCCGTTTCCGGTATGTTGCACAATATTAGGGTTTGACTTAAATCCAGCCATGCTGGTGGTTAAAAAGTACAACGACTGCTGCTTTGTTAGCTGTTCATTTAATTGTTCAACATTACCCATGCCATTATGACTCAGTATAATATGGGTATTATTGCCTAGATAAGGTTTTACTTGAGCATAGGCTTGTTGCACTGCAAACGCTTTTACCGTGAATAAAACAATATCAAATTCAGGAGTTTGAGATAACTGCTCTTGTGAGATAAAAGTGGCGTTAATTTTTTCAGACGCAGCGTTACTGTGGCTGTAAAAGCGAGTATTAACTGTGCCTTTTCGAGTAAGTATATATATAGCGTGATGCTTGGCTAAAAAATGGCTAAATAACAAGCCAATAGCGCCATCACCTACAACAAGTATGTTAGCCATAATGCTTCTTTTTACGCAGTGTTAACAGGGCTTTAGCTAAAAAGTAGCTCGCTGCACCAATAAAATCGGCAACAAAATCGGCCAGTGATGCTTGTCTGTAAGGAAGGCTATCTTGCATAATTTCTATTGCTGCACCGTAACCAGCGAGTAATAGTATTTGTGCATATAATGGGAGTTTAAACGCTTTATCCATAATAATGGCAAGTAAAAAGAAGATACCAAAATGCGCTACTTTATCAACATGCGGAAATAAGTTTGCCGCGCCCTTTACCTCTTTAGCAAATAAGAAGGTAAACGCAACAATACTAATTAAAAAAATTGCTTGGTAAACACGCCTTGTCACGAAAATTCCTAAAATCGTATAAAAAAGAAGCCTCAGTATATCAAACTAATTTAGTATCGCACCTGAACAAAATGCAGAAAAATGTAAAGATTTATCATTTTAACGTTATAATTGCGGCATAAAATTAAGATTAGATAGTTAGGAGAACGCTATGCCTTCATTTGATATTGTATCTGAAGTAGAAATGAACGAAGCAAAAAATGCGGTTGATAACGCCAACCGTGAACTAGAAACGCGATTTGATTTTAGAGGCGTTGATGCATCAATAGAGCTAAACGATAAAACAATTAAATTAAAAGCTGAAGCAGATGCTCAGGTAATGCAGTTATTTGATATTTTAGCGAGTAAAATCTCTAAACGTGGGATGGATGTTGCAAGCTTAGAGCTACAAGATATTTCTCGTGCGGGCAAAAATGTTTTTCGTAACGTTGCACTTAAACAGGGTATCGAAAAAGACATGGCTAAAAAAGTAGTAAAAGCCATCAAAGACTCTAAAGTAAAAGTACAAGCGGCCATTCAAGGTGAAGAAGTTCGCGTAACAGGTAAAAAGCGTGATGACTTACAAGCGGCTATGCAAGTTGTACGCACTGCTGATTTAGGTCAACCATTTCAGTTTAAAAACTTCCGCGATTAATTTATTGCCTCGAGCTCGGCACTATAGGCGCTTAGCTCAAAGCAACATGTATTTAGCCAAACACGTTATATTGTTTGGCTTTTTATTTTTGGATCTATGATAATTATCGAACTCCGAACTCCGAACTCCGAACTCCGAACTCCGAACTCCGAACTCCGAACTCCGAACCCCGTATCCTGAATCTTGAACCTTTGGATTTGTAGATGTTTAGACGTCCGTTGACTTTTTTTAGTAAACAGATAACAATAGCAGTCTATTTTCAAGGTGCTTACTAAACACTTCAATGGTGTGATTTTTTTAGTAGGATAATCGGGAAGTTGGTGCGTTTTCATTGATGAAGTCAATCCCAACACTGCCCCCGCAACGGTAAAGTTATGCTGTATTAAATTATGGTAACTGAGTCCGGAGACCGGCCTTGATTTAATCTTACTTACTAACATCTTTGCGGTGGGCAAAGATAGGGGACATGATGCTAAATAAAACCGCACTGGGTATGGCCATTTCGGCTGCACTCTCTTTTTCTGTATCTGCTGCAGAACAATCAATCGAAACAATAACAGTAACCGCTAATAAGTTTGAACAACCTATAAATGATGTATTAGCAAGTGTGGCAGTTATCGAGCGCGCTGATATTGAAAAAGCGAATTATCGAGACTTACCTGCAATATTAAATACTATTGCTGGGATAGATATTGTTCGTAATGGTGGGTTAGGTCAAAAAGCAGATATATTTGTTCGCGGGGCCAGTGCTAAATATACCTTAGTATTGGTTGATGGCGTAAGAGTGAGCGATGCAAGTTCAGGTAGTGTATCGCTGACGAATATTCCAGTTAACAGTATCGAGCGTGTTGAAATTATAAAAGGTGCCAGAGCGGCTATTTATGGCTCAGACGCGGTAGCCGGAGTAATTAATATTATCACCCGTAAAGCCTCAAATAACTCGCTTTCGGCTACTTTAGGCAGCCATAGCTACAGTAATTATCAGCTTGCTGGTGGGCTTGTAAAAGAGGCGCTTAGCTTTAATTATAATTTAGGCTACGAAGAGACGGATGGTTTTGATGTTACTGGCAAAGATCCAGCGGCTGAGTACACAAAAGATCATGATGATGATGGCTACAAAAATAAAAACATTGGCTTTAATTTAGCTTATGAGCTTGCTGAACTAGGCCAATTGAGCCTGCAATCTCAGTATAGTGAAGGCGAAGCACAATATGATAATGCAAGGGGTAACGATGCCTACGACTTTGAAAATTACACCGCTAAGCTAGGCTGGAACAAAGCCTCAGATATATATAGCCAAAGTACTTCGGTGAGCGTTTCGCAAGAAGAAAATACCCAAACAGGTACCGATGTGCAGCAAGTGTATAGCACAGAGCGTGTTGAGTTTGAATATCGAGGGCTTTATACCCTTACTGAAGAACTTGATATATCGGGTGGCTTTAATTATTTATCTGAGGATTTATCAAACTCGTCAGCAACGTCATCAGAAGAAAAACGCGATAATAAGGCGTTGTTTATAGGCGCGTTTTATAGCCATAACAAATGGTTAGCAAATGCGGTTGTTAGAACCGATGATTATGACTTCCATGGCCGTGCAAACACTTACAGTACAGGACTTGGTTACAAAGCAAATAACTATGTAACACTACGTTTAAATCACGGTACTGCATTTAGAGCTCCTTCGTTAATTAATGCGTTTGTGACTAACAGCCCGTACTATTTACCAAACAATAATATTAAACCTGAAGAAGCCTTAAATAATGAGCTTGGTATAACTTTAGAAACCCAATGGGGCCGTTATGATATTGCTATTTTCGATAACCGTATCAATAATTTGATTAGTAATAATTATGATGCAGACTCAGGTAAATATATTGCCACTAACATAGATAAAGTATCTATGCAGGGATTTGAGCTGTCGGCAGAGTTTTCAGCGCTAGGCTTTGAACACTCGGTTAATTTTAGCTTTTTAGACGCTACAGATGAAAAAACGAATACCGATTTACCACGTAGACCTTCTGAATCGTTTAATTATCAACTCGCTAAAACATGGGGTGATTTTGATGCCAGCTTGGATATGCAATATCGCTCATCGCGTCCTTCGATTGCGTATTATGACTCGGAGCTCGCTGCTTATACGGTATTTAATATAGCAGCCAATTACCAGTTGCTAGATAATTTGTCGTTAGCTGCTCGAATAGAGAATATTACTGATGAAGAATATTTTACTGCTGCGACGGGCTTTGCTGCCAGTGGTAAGCTATTAGGTTATAACAGCGCAGGAAGAACTTTCTTTGTAGGGGCAAATTATCAGTTTTAGTCACTTATCCTAGTTGCCAAGGAACAAATAGCCCAGCTTATTGCTGGGCTATTTATTAAAAGCACTTTATTCCGATAAAAACTCGCTAAATTCGGTTTCAAACTTATGTAATTTGGGTGCAATTAAAATACTGCAATAGCCCTGCTCAGGATTTTCATTGTAATAGTCCTGATGGTAGTGCTCTGCGGGGTAAAAAGTGGTTGCTGGGCTCACCTCGGTTACTATAGGTTCGCTAACATGAGTTTGCAGCTCTGCAATAACGGCCTGTGTTTGTACTTGTTGTTGCTCATTATGATAATACACAACGCTGCGGTACTGAGTGCCTATATCGTTACCTTGGCGATTTAGTTGTGTGGCATCGTGTAGGGTAAAAAACATCGCGAGTAAGGTTTCAAAGCTGATAACACTGGCATCAAATTCAACCTTAATTACCTCTGCATGGCCACTGTTGCCAGTGCAAATAGTTTTGTAGGTTGGGTTATCAGTATGTCCACCAGTATAACCAGAGCAAACACTGAGTACACCTTTTACACGCCTAAATGCTGCATCAATACACCAAAAACAGCCGCCGCCGAGTGTTGCTACTTGTGTGGTCGAACTCATAAGTACTTCCTCAATTGTTAGGGATATGTGCACTGAATAAAGCGCCGTAACAGCTAGTTACGACGCTCTGAGTGACTTAGATCTCTTTAAGCGGTTTTTCAGCGGCTTGCTTATCAAGTTTTTGTTGTAAAAACTCAGGTGATTGTGTGTTTCGTGCTAGTGCGTAATAAGCGGCTGGCACCACAAACAGAGTTAGTATGGTTGCCACCGTTACGCCAGTAAATACCACCACACCAATTACCATTCTACTTTCCGAGCCTGGACCGGAAGCCAACACCAAAGGTACGGCACTCATAACCGTTGTTAGGGAAGTCATAATAATAGGGCGCAAACGCTGTGTAGCCGCTTGTAAAATAGCCTCACTAAATTCTACGCCTTTATCACGTAACTGGTTGGTAAATTCAACGATCAGTATACCGTTTTTAGCACTTAACCCAATGAGCATAACAATGCCTATTTGGCTGTATATATTAAGCGTTAACCCCATACTCCACAGCCCAAACATGGCACCCATTAAACCAAGTGGCACAGTTAACATAATAACAAATGGATGCATAAAACTTTCAAACTGAGCTGCCAGTACTAAAAAGGTCACGGTTAATGCCAGCACAAACACATAGGTCATGGCTGAGGCACCTTCATAAAACAATTGCGACTCACCTTTATAGTCAATGGCACCATCAATGTCGTTTTCCTCTGTGGCAACCTTGTTTAAAAAGTTTAGTGCTTGTTCTAGCGTGTAACCATCAGCGAGGTTGGCACTTAAAGTAATTGCACGCATTCGGTTATAGCGATTTAAACGCGAGGCGGTGGCTTCTTCTTTTAAGCTAATAAGGCTATCAAGAGGAACAAGTTCTCCGCTACGTGATTTTAGGTAAATATTTGAAATATCAGTCGGGTTGGCAAAGTCTTGTTTTGTGCCCTTTAAAATTACATCGTATTCTTCACCGCGGTCAATAAAGGTGGTTACACGGCGTTGGCCAAGCATGGTTTCAAGTGTACGACCCACATCAGAGACTGATACGCCTAAATCAGCGGCTTTATTTTTATCAATACTGACTAAAAACTGAGGGAAGGTTTCTTTATAATCATGATCAATACGCACTAATCCAGGGTTTTTCTCAGCGCGTTTAATAATTCTATCTCGCCAATCGGCAAGTTGAGCATAATCATTACCTTGCAAAACAAATTCAATAGGGCGAGATGAACCACCTCCGCCAATACCACGGCGCATAATAGCAAATGCACGAACGTCGGTGACCTCTTGCATTTTGCCGCTTATTTCATCCATGACTTCCCATGTTGAGCGTTTGCGCTTATCCCAGTCAGCCATGCCAACAATAGCCACGCCGCCACTGCCACCCCAACCTGGGACTCGAACAAGCACTCGACTTAGTTCGCCAGATTCAGAATAAGGCATCAAGCGCTCTTCAATTTTTGCCATATTAGCTGCGTTATTTTCATAACTTGCCCCTTCAGGGCCATTCATAAGCACAAAGAAGGTGCCACGATCTTCTTTTGGCGTGAGCTCTGAGGGTATTTGTAAAAATAATGAATAACTAACAAACCCAGCCAAAACTAAGCTCAGCATTAAGCCCCATTTACGGGTCATGTTTGACGCTAAAGCGTTACGGTATCCATTTTCTAATTTAGTAAAAAAACGGTCCATAACTTGGCTAAACTTACTTTCTTTTTCAGAGGCCTTTAACACTTTTGAACACAGCGCCGGAGAGAGTGTCAACGCAGTGATACTAGAGAAAAACACGGCAGCACTTACTGCCATAGCAAACTCTGTAAATAGTGCGCCAATTCGTCCTTCCATAAACACTAATGGTACAAACACGGATATAAGCACTAAGGTGGTGGCTATAATTGCAAAGCCCACCTCACGTGCGCCGCGATAAGCTGCCAATAAAGGCGGTTCACCAAGTTCAATACGGCGGTGAATATTCTCTAGCATTACAATGGCATCATCGACCACTAAGCCTATTGCTAACACCAGTGCTAGTAGAGTTAATAAGTTAATTGAATAACCCATTGCTAATAAAAACATGAAACTACTGACTAGGGCGACTGGTACTGTGACCGCGGGAATAAGAGTGGCGCGAATGTTACCTAAAAATATAAAGATAATAAGCACGACTAACCCCATAGAAATTGCTAAAGTTTTATAAACCTCATTAATTGACTCTTTAATAAATACCGAAGAATCATAACTGTCTTCTATGGTGGTGCCTTCAGGTAAATTACGTTTTATTTTTTCCAGTTCACTGCGGGCGTTATCAACCACAGTTAGGGTATTGGCTTTGGCTTGTTTAACAATACCCATACCAATCATATTACGGCCATTACCTCGGAATAAACTTTCATCATCGGCGGCTTCTAGTTTTACGTCAGCCACTTCGCCTAGACGCACTAAATAACCATCTTCACCTCGTTTAATAACTAGGTTTTGAAAATCACGTTGGTTTTTATAGCTGCGGGCAGTGCGAACGGTAAAATCACGATCAACTGATTCAATTTCACCGGCCGGAAGTTCTACATTTTCACTACGCAGTGTTTGCTCAATATCACTGGAGGTAATACCACGGGCGGCCATCGCTTGGCGGTTAAGCCATACTTTCATGGCATACTTTCGCTCCCCCCCAATGCGCACATTCGATACGCCATCAACAACGGCTAATCGATCTACAATAAAACGCTGTGCATAATCAGAAAGTTGCAATGAATCCATGGTTTCGCTGTTAAGTACAAACCACGCGATAGGGCTTTCGTCACTATTTGATTTTGATACTTCAGGAGGACGCACTTGTTCGGGTAGGCTATCAAGTGCACGCGCTACACGTTCACGCACATCGTTGGAGGCATCGTCTATGTCACGGCTAATATTAAACTCAATGGTAATGTTTGAGCGGCCATTACGACTCGATGAGTTAATACTTTTAATACCTTCAATGCCCGAAATACGATTTTCAATAACTTGCGTTATTTTTGTTTCAATAATTTCGGCAGATGCACCGGTATATTCAGTACTAATATTTACAATCGGTGTTTCAATATCTGGATACTCTCGCAAAGGCAACATGCTAAAAGCAACTAAGCCAAATGTGAGTAACAGTAAGTTAATAACAATCGCAAAAACGGGGCGTTTGACGCTAGTATCGGTAATTTTCACGTGTTACCCCTTAACGCTTACTTTACTACCTGAGCGAATTTTAATTATTCCCTCGGTAACAATTTGCTCGCCATTACTTAACCCTTTGTCTATCGCAACCCAGCCATTATTTCTACTTACAACATGTACTTCTTTACGGTTTGCTATGCCATCTTCAATTTGAAAAACGTAATGCTTATCTTGCAGAGGAATAATGGCCTTTTCAGGCACCATCAGCGCTTGGTTACTGCTCAGTTCTAAAGCGGTATTAAGCAACATGCCTGGGCGAAGTAAACCTGATTTATTAGCAAAACTTGCTGTTACTTCTACACTGCGAGTGATTGAGTCGATACGTGAGCTTATATGGGTTACTTTACCGCTGAAGGTTTGATCAGGGTAAGCATCGTTTTGAGTGCGAACAATCATTCCGTTTTTCAATTGAGCTAAATACTTTTCAGGCACTTTAAAATCAACTTTTATAATACTAATGTCATCGAGGGTTGTGATCACAGTACTATTATTAATATACGCACCCACCGATATTTCGCGTTTCCCCAGTAACCCAGAAAAAGGCGCGGTGATGGCCATTTCATTGAGTTTGGTTTTAGCACTTTCAAGTTGTGCTTCGCTGGCATCAACGCGAGCGAGTTGTTCTTCAAGCAATGACTTGGCCGTCGCTTGCGAGCGAGAAAGCTCGGTCAGTCTGGCTAATTGACGTTTTTCTTCTTGTAAATTAATGCTAAGTTCTTTTACTGCAAATTGTTCTTGTTGGTTTTGCAGTTGTACTAATTTTTGTCCTTTGCTGACCAAGTCGCCATCTTCAAAGTAAATGCTAGTGACATAATCGTTTTGAGCGCTTTTAATGTAGATAGCCTGATTAGCACGAGCACTGCCAATGGCTTCAATCATAATTGCGTTTTCTTGCGATCTTACCGTGTGGGCAGAGACTTGCGTTGTCATTGGCGAGTAATTGGCTTGCTCGCCCTGTGATGCGGGAAAATACAAATAAACGCTAAAAATTATTAGTAACGAAATAATAAATGGAAATAAGGCTTTACCTGATTGTTTAGAGTGCATTGTTTTCATACCTGAAAATAGATTATAAGTATTGTACGAAATCAGGACAAAAAAAGGCGGTTATGTATCTCATTAATTTGTGCGTTAAGCGTAAAAATAACTGATACTTAGTCATTGCGCATATTTAACAGTAATAATGGGAGTTAATTGATGAGCTTTAAAACATCATGCAAACGCTGTTTAACGCTGAGAAAGTTAGTATTGTGGGCTATTATTATGTTTATATTTTATATGGCGTTTTTTCAGTATGGCTAATATAAATAAACAAATACTAAATTACCGAGCGCAAGGCGCTAAAAATGGAATTGAAATATTAATGGTAGGCAGCATTGGCTTGATTATTATCATGCTGTTTAATTTATTACGCCCAGGCGAAATAAGTATTATCGAAATTTTTTTAGTAAGTTTATGTATTGCTGCAATTTTAATTGGCTTTTTTAAAACACAAGAACCTTTTTATAGTATTATTTTAACTGAGCAGCAATTAATATATCAGCATAAGTATGGACAATGGCATTTACACCCAGAGAATTTGCACCATTGTGGTATACCTAAGGTTGATAATGGCATTGATTACCTTGAGCTTAATGCGATTGGTATTAAGTTAAATGATATAGATTCATTCTTGTCTGCTTTAGCTCCAAGAATTGCGGGTAAATTGTTGATAGAGCAGCGACATTTCTTTATGCAAGTTGTTCAAAAAAATTGCAAAAATGGGCATTGCCCATCAGAATGGTTAGTTGAAGATAATAAATATAGGTCAAAAAAAGGAATTGACTATAATGGGCTCATAGCGATGTTTGCTAATAGGGCTAAACATCTTCAGCTTTTAACAGGGTATGACTTACTGTTACCAGCGAGTGTAATAGAAAGTGATATTTGGGAATTTAGCGCAAATTTAAATAAATGGAAGCGCGATCCCTCTCAGTTTATAAAGTCGCAGTGTGAATAATAATATAAGCACTCACTGCGGGATTAGGAATAACTATGAGCCAAGACAGATCTTTCATTAAAAGTGGTCGAAACACCATAATACATAAAGACAGAAAACTAGATTTAGTGATTGTTAATGGTGAGACTCACCCTAAAATTAAAGTAACAGGCAATGGTCTTGAGCCATTTAAAGAAGAACTGCCAAAAAACCGCCGAGATGCAAAAGAGCGTTACCTCGACGTTGTTTATATTACTAGTGCTGATGTATTTAGCGAAGAAAAACAATTGTTGTTTATTCAATCCTTAGATGGCCGCGAATATAAAGTAGATTACAGTAAAGTTGGCACTAAATTATTTGTTCGCATTCATCAAGATAGCTATTTATAATTTATAATGGCATTTTTTTTGCTTAATATTTTTATTAGATAATTTTAAGACAAAAAGGTGCTGAGTATGAGAGCAATTTCGTTAATACCACTTATGTCATGCTTGCTTTTGGCTGCATGCGGAGGGGGAGGCGGTGCTGATAACAGTGATATAAAAACATCAGTATTTGCAGGTAACGATCTTCAAGTTGTAGAAAAATCAGAGTTTACTATTTCTGCAAAAGGCTCTCCTGCAGATGGTATATTTACTTGGCAGCGTGTAAGTGGCCCTATTATAGATGTGTTTCCGCTTGAAGGGGCTGAACAAACCATTACTGCACCAGATGTAAAGTCTGACAGTGAACTGGTATTAAGAGTTAGTTATCAAACCTCAGATGGCAGTTTAGTGAATGACGACTTGAGTGTTTTCATTGCCTCTAATAATCAGCTTCCTCTTGCTGTTGTTACTCAAGTTGCTCCTGCAAACTTGCCCTCAGTTTATAAGGATACTGTAACCCTTAGTGGTTTAACTTCCACAGACCCCGATGAAAATGGCGAAATTAGCAGTTATTTGTGGCAATTATTGTCAGGGCCGGATTTAACAATTGATAGCTATACCAATCCAACGCTTAGTTTTTCTCATCCATTATTAGAAAATAACACCAACTTAAAATGGCAGCTCACCGTAACAGATGATGAGGGCGGAGTATCTGCATCACAATTTGATATGACCCTTAATAAAACAGCCCAGGTAATTATTGCCGATGCAGGCGCTAATCAAACAGTAGAAGAGTTTGATAAGGTTATTTTAGATGCCACAGCCAGTGAAGCGGCAACTCAATCTTATCAATGTAAGTGGCAACAACTTACCGGTAATGCAGAAACCCTGATTGAATCACAGTCATGTACTGCCAGCTTTTTTGCCTCTGATATTGATTTAAATGCAACGCTTAGCTTTGAAGTACAAGTTATGGACTTAAAAGGGCGCACCGACACAGATACCGTATTTATTGATGTAACACCCAAAGCGCTAGGGTTAATAAATGATACAGGAGTAGGAGAGTGTTATAACAATACTCAGCGAATTAATTGTAATAATGATGAATTTCCAGCTCAAGATGCTGATCTTGGGCGCGATAGTTTTGCCAATCGTTTAGGTAAAGTGGGTAAAGGGAATCTGGCTTTTGATTACACCAAACTTAATGAGTTTGCCGATGAGCTTCTCGATGATGCGCAAAACTTTAGCTGTATTCGTGATAATACTACCGGCCTTGTTTGGGAAGTAAAAAGCCCTTATTCCGGGGTGTTACCAAATACCACTTTACGTGATGGGCAAAACCGTTACATTTGGCAAGGAACTGTCAATAGCGGCGATGTAGCGGGTAGTGATAATACCACGTGCCCGAGCAATACTGATTGCGGATTACAAACCTATATTGATGAAGTTAATGCGCTTGATTTTTGTGGTGGTAGTAACTGGCGTTTACCCACTTATACTGAACTTTTAGGTTTAATTGATTACGGTAAACAAGGGCAAAACGTATTGATAGATACTGCATTTTTTCCTAATACACCATCGACTAACACCGAAGGGCATTTACGCTATTGGACCTCACAGACCGCGGTTGATGGTGCCAGTTTATCTCAGGCTTACATTATCGATATGATGGATGGCAACGACTTAGCCTATCCAAAAGATAATGCCGCTTATGTGCGCTTAGTTAGAAATCGTTAAGGTTATTATTATGAAATTAATTAAAGTCTCTATGTTATTAGCCTTGGGATTATGCCAGTCACTTGCAGCGCAGCAGTGTTATGAAGAGGTAGCGACTAGCGATGATACCGACCGATTTGTGATTAATATTGATGGCACTGTGTCAGATACTAAAACAGGGCTAATGTGGCAGCGCTGTAACTATGGTCAAGTTTATAATAGCGAAACAACTAGCTGCGATGGCGATACTCAACCATTAAATTGGCAAGCTTCACTTAAAGGCGCACTTAATGACACCACGGCAAATTATAACGACTGGCAAGTGCCGAGTATTAAAGAGTTAGCTAGTATAGTAGATCACCGTTGTACCGATCCAAGTATTAATGCGGGTATTTTTTTAGCAACGCAGTCGCAAAATTATTGGTCTAATACCTCGGGTATTAGCAATATAAACTCGGCATGGGTTTATCAATTTTCCAGTGGTTTAAATAGCTTACATGCTAAAACAAGTAACGTATATTTACGCCTAGTACGCTATGAGAAGTAGTTAATTAATATATTAGCGAATCTAAAAATGCTTTTTTATTTACGGTTAGCCTTTTTATTTACACTATTTTAATAATAAAGCCTGGTTGTAGTTGTCACCCAGGCTATTTTTTTGCCATTATAGGCCGTGAATTAACGACCAAGGACTATAAAGGTGTATTTAAGCTATTTTGGTTTACAAGAAAAGCCATTCTCAATTTCGCCTAATCCCCACTACTTATTTTTAAGTGAACGCCACAAAGAAGCATTAGCGCACCTTACCTATGGACTAGGTGAAGACGGTGGCTTTGTGCTGTTAACTGGTGAAGTGGGGACGGGTAAAACCACCATAACACGTAGTATGTTAGAGCGACTGCCTGAAAATACCCAAGTAGCCATGATCCATAATCCTGCGTTATCAGAACTTGAACTGTTAGCCAGTATTTGCGATGAATTACAAATAACTTACGACGCCAAAAATGCCACGCTGAAAAGTCTAACGGATGTGATTAAAAAGCACCTTGAGTTTAATAATAAAGCGGGGGGGCATACTATTTTAATTATTGATGAAGCACAGCTACTTGCCCCCGATGTGCTTGAACAACTTCGGTTATTAACCAATATCGAAACCGACCATAAAAAGTTATTACAAATAGTATTAGTAGGGCAGCCTGAGTTACAGGTACTTCTAAAGCGAAATGAGTTAAGACAGCTGGCACAGCGTATTACTGCTAGGTATCACTTGTTAGCGCTAACACCAGGGCAAACCATTGCTTATATTCAACACCGGTTGCATATTGCAGGTTGTGACAAGAAAATATTTTCAATGGAAGCGATGCAAATGGTGCATCAGCTAACTGGCGGTGTGCCACGATTAATGAATCTGGTGTGTGAACGCGCATTAGTAGGGGCATTTTCCAAACAGCAAGAAATTGTTGGCAGTGATATTGTTAAGCAAGCGGCGAGTGAATCTTTACCTATCGACTTTATTGCCACAAATAATAAGGTGAGTAAAACAGGTTCTATTTGGCCTTATAGTGCTGCTGCGTTAATGCTTTTTTGTGCAGGAATTGGCCTGTCATTTATTCTTTAGTTAGGTGATTCATGTCTTATTTATTAGATGCGTTAAAGCAGTCAAAGCACGATACCATGAGCGCAGAGCAATATGACTTGCAAGCGCAACAATTAAAACAACAACACCAGTTGATGACCTATCGTCGAATTAGTTTTTTACTCGCAGGAAGTTTATTGGCAACGGGTATATTGACCAGTGGCTTTTTTGTCGGGAAGTTGCTGCAACAAGAAAATGTAGCCGTAAAAAATAAGGTTGTCCAAAATGACCTTAGTCAAAAAGACTCAGCAGTGGTAGAAAAACCAACAAGCCCAGAGGAAGTACAAAAAACGGTTGTTCAAGCAGTAACAAACCCTCAAGCGCCCCTTGTTACAACTGCGCCTAACAATTCTGTGCCACTGGCAGGGCAATTGGTTTATGTACAAACCCCAACGGGTGTACAGCAAATGTTGCTTACGCCTCAAGGGCAATATTTACCTATGAGCGTTAATCAAGCGTCTCAAGGGCAAGCGCACAATTTCTCGGCGCAGAATAACGTTCCATCTAGTTTTCTATCACCGAGCAACCAACCGAAAAGCGTACCAACTCAAGCAACGAAAAGAACACTCAGTGCCGATGAGTTAAGTAAATACAAAGTGTTAGGTAAACCACTTAATCAAAATGTGCCTGCCCAGCCAGAATCAACCGCTGAACTAGATACGGTTCCCGACACGCTTAAAAATGCGTTTGCGCAAGCCGTTAATGACACAGAAACAACAGCCGACTACGAAGTAACTCAAGGCTCTCGTCATTCATCACGGGTACAACCCGTTGAGCTACTGCCGGATGGCCTACAAAGTATGTTGCCAAGCATTAAATATCAGGCACATATTTATTCGTCGACAGCAGATAAGCGCTGGATAAAGCTCAATGGCAGAGAGCTATATGAAGGGGAGTCTATTGGTGCATTGAGGGTGCTAGAAATAGCACCGGATCAGAGCGTACTTGATTTTGATGGCTATGAATTTAGCTTAAAAGCTCTGCAAGATTGGCCACAGTAGTGGCCAATTAACTAAAGATAGAGTGCTTATAAAAACCCTCTAAATCTATATTATATTCTTTGGGTTTCACTGCTGATTCAAGCGTGTCTTGTGTTCTTTTGCTTGATAAGTCAATATCTTGAACTTCAGTGTAACGCCCATGTTTGGCATTAAAAAACGTTTTTACGACTGGTTTTAATGGTGTTGCAGGATTACTTTGGGTCACCAGCCCCACTTTTTGGCTGGAAAGTTTTACCAGCGTGCCCACTGGGTGAATACCAATGCATTGAATAAACTTATTAAGTAGCACGCCATCAAAGCTATCAGGGCAACCTTGTTTTAATATTTTAAACGCCTTAATTGGCTCCATACCCGCTTTATAAACGCGTTCAGCGGTTAATGCATCATATACATCAACAATAGAGGCCATACGAACATATTGGCTTATTTCATCGCCTTTCTTACCAAAGGGATAGCCTTTACCATCTAAGCGCTCATGGTGCATACCTGCGATATCAACAGCAATCCCCGTTAATCCTGCGTCTTCTAGTATTTCTTTGCTAAAGCGCGCATGATTTTGCATCACTTTAAATTCTTCGTCACTGTAGCGACCTGGTTTGTTGAGAATCGCGTCAGGTATTTTTATTTTTCCCATATCATGCAATAGGGCACCTGTTGCAAGTTCTTCAATGATTGGTTTTTCAATATTGAGATGTTTTGCAAAAATACTCATTAAAATAGACACATTTATCGAGTGCTCTAATAAATAGGCATCTTTTTGGCGCATTTGCGTAATGCACGCCAGCGCATCTTGATTTCTAAAGACGGAGTCAATAAACCCGCTAGCCAGCTCCCTAAAAGGAGCAACATCAACAGTGCGGCCAGATTCTATATCGCCAAATGCTTTGGTTTGTAAGTTTTTTGCTTCATCATAAAGCTTTTTAGCTTTACTCATTTCTTGCTCAGCGCTGTGGGTTATTAACCATGGATCGCGCTTTTTGATTTCGTGCTTAGTCGCAGGCGTTGGTTGTGTTTCAGGTTCTTCAGAGGTGAGCATTTTATCAGGATCGATTTCAACCTCTAAAATGCCAGATTTTTTTAATTTATCAATTCCACTTTGAGTTTTAACCCAGCCTTGGTTTTTTATTCTAATATTGCCAGTTTGCTTAACAACTTTTTGCACAAACATACCAGGTTTTAGCTGTGTAGTAGGAATGGTTTTCAAAGTGAACTCTAATTAACAAATATGATTAGAGAAAGTAACAAATAAATTCACATTTAGAAATAAAAAAAGGCATCAAATTGATGCCTTTTTAATTAAATGATGACTATTTTCTATTCATCATCTTCAACAAGCGTCATCAACGAGGTGTTACCGCCTGATGCCGTTGTATCGATACTGATTGTTTTTTCAGTAATTAAGCGCTTAATTAGCGTGTCGTAATACTCTGAGCTGATCACTGGCAGTATTGCGCCTTTACGTTGTGCAAGCTGTTGGCTGAAGTAGCCTAAGCGAGAAGAACGTGCAGCAACTACCGCACCCGCTAAGTGAGGGTGTGCCAATATAGCTTGTAACTGGTTTGGTTTAGCTACTTGGAAAACACCTTCAGCAACGCCGGTTGCAATAAACTTATCTCTAAAGGCAACCGCTTCGTCGTAAAATATTTCAGATGCAACAGTAATTACCGTATTACCAGCCGCTAGTGCGGTAATAATAGACAGTGCCCAAAAGTTAAATGAGGTGCTTTTATCTGCGTAACAAACCACACAACCCCGAGCTTCAAGGTGAAGTGTATTCGACTCACCTGTTGGCCCTGGCAATGTTGTATATTTACGCATGTGCTTTTCTAAGCGGTTTAACTGAGCGCGAGCATCGGCAAGTGTTAACGCTAAATCGTCCGCGAGGTCGTCAATAATTTCAACCGTCGCTACTTTCGCTAATAACTGACGTACCGCAGAAACACGGTCATTCAGTGGCGTTGCACGCCAGATTTTTTCATCGCGCATAGAGTTAACCATCAGCTTTTCTACTTGCTCATTTGCGCCACTGTAGTGGTGTAAATCAAGCTCATCTGGCGTTAGGTTAGTCATTTGTACGTTATCTGGTGATGCTTTTTCTTTTATTAGGCGTTGTAGATAGTTTGGTCCACCGGCTTTAGGGCCAGTACCAGAGAGTCCACGGCCACCAAACGGTTGCACGCCAACAATGGCACCAATCATATTACGGTTGATGTATACGTTACCTGCACGCGACATTTTCGCTAAATGTTCACAACGTTCTTCAATGCGAGAATGAATACCCATTGTTAAGCCGTAACCCGTGTTGTTGATTTGGTCGACAACACTATCAAGCTCACTCGATTTAAAGCGGATAACATGCACACACGGGCCAAATACTTCACGTTTCAATACCGATAAGTCTTTAATTTCGTATAAACGTGGTGCAAAGAAAAATGCGCCATTTTCGCTGTTATCAGGAATTTTACACTCATAGTGAAGTGTTGCATTACCCTTGAGGTATTCAACATGGTCGTTGAGTGTTTTAAGCGCTTTTTCATCTATTACTGGGCCTACGTCTGTAGAGAGTAATGATGGGTCGCCAATATGCAACTCAGCAAGTGCGCCTTTAAGCATATCGATAATGCCATCAGCTACGTCTTCTTGAATAAAGAGTACGCGTAATGCTGAACAACGTTGACCCGCACTTTGGAAACCAGAACTGATAACATCATCAACAACTTGCTCAGGAAGCGCTGTTGAGTCAACAATCATACAGTTTTGGCCGCCAGTCTCTGCAATTAAAGGCACCTGAATATCGTTACGTGCCGCTAATGTTTGCGAGATAAGCGTGCCCGTTTCAGTTGAACCTGTAAACATAACAGCTTGAATACGCTCATCAGGAACAATGGTTTTACCTACTTCGCTACCGCGAGCAATGACAGGTTGTACAACGTGCTCAGGTAAACCAACTGATAGCATTAATTCAATGGCACGTAGTGCGATTAAGCTGGTTTGCTCTGCTGGTTTTGCAATAACCGTGTTACCAGTAACAATGGCCGCTGCAACTTGACCCAAGAAAATAGCGAGCGGGAAGTTCCATGGGCTAATACATAAAATAACACCGCGGGCTTCAAAGCGTTCATCTTGCGCAAGCTCTTCAGCACGGGCTGCGTAGTAACGACAAAAATCAACGGCTTCACGTACTTCATCAATACCATCTTGTGCTACTTTACCTGCTTCTTTAATACAGATAGCAACAAGCTCATCGTGATGGCGCTCTAAAATATCAGCAACGCGACGTAATAAATTGGCGCGCTCTTTTACCGGTGTTTGTGACCATGATTCAAATGCGGTTTCAGCGTTGGCTAGCAACACTTTCATTTCATCACTATTTTGTAATTTTATATGGCCAATAATTTCTTTATGGTTTGCAGGGTTTTTAACTGCCAGCGCGCCCTCTGGTACTTGGCTTTCATCAATTAAATGCTCTTCAAACCAAGTATCTAAATTTTCTTTAAACGGGGTGATCACGTTAATATCAGTTAAGTCCATACCTTTTGAATTGGCACGTTCTTCACCGTATAAATCAATTGGCATTTTTATCTGTGTGTTGTATTTATTACGTAAACCTTGCAGTGTTTCAACAGGATCTGGCAATAATGCTTCAACCGGTTGTGTGGTATCTACAATGGCATTTACAAATGACGAGTTAGCGCCGTTTTCTAGTAAACGACGCACAAGGTAAGCAAGTAGGTCTTCGTGTTGGCCGACCGGTGCGTATACGCGGCACTGAATTTTTTCTTCATCAACGATTTGGTCAAATAAAGATTCACCCATACCGTGAAGACGTTGGAATTCAAAACCTTGGTTATCACCTTTGGCCACTTCTAAAATAGTCGCTGCGGTGTAGGCGTTGTGTGTTGCAAATTGCGGGTAAAGTACATCACGTGCTTCGAGCATTTTAATCGCACACGCTTTATATGATACATCCGTGGTTGCTTTACGGGTAAACACCGGGAAGTAATCTAAACCATCTTGTTGTGTGGTTTTGATTTCTGTATCCCAGTATGCGCCTTTTACTAAACGCACCATCATTTTGCGACCCACACGGGTTGCTAGGTCGGTTAGCCATTCAATAACAAAAATAGCGCGTTTTTGATAAGCCTGAACTGCTAAACCAAAACCTTGCCAATCGCCTAAATCGTCATCGCTAAATACTGCCTCAATAACATCAAGAGAAATATCTAAACGGTCAGCTTCTTCTGCATCAACAGTAAAGCCGATATCGTATTTTTTAGCGGCAAGGGCTAGCTCTTTTAGTTTTGGAACGATTTCTTCCATTACACGCTCTCTATGAGTGAACTCATATCGAGGGTGAATAGCCGATAACTTTACAGAAATACCTGGGCTTTTTATTGGACCACGGCCATTTGCGGCTTTACCGATAGCATGAATCGCATTCATGTAACTATCAAAGTAACGCTTGGCGTCTTTCATTGTGCGAGCACCTTCGCCTAGCATATCGTAAGAATATACATAGCCTTTTTGCTCTTTTTCAGCAGCACGCTCAATCGCTTCGTTAATGGTACGACCCATTACGAACTGTTTGCCCATTATCTTCATAGCAAAGTTAACAGACTTACGTATAACTGGCTCGCCTAAACGACCAATGGTTTTTTTGAGTATGCCAAACTGTTGCTCTTTAGTCTTATCGTTATAGTTAACCATTTTACCGGTTACTAATAATCCCCAAGACGAGGCATTAACGAATAAAGAGTCACTACTACCTAAGTGAGAGCTCCAATCGCCGTTTGCTAATTTATCACGTATTAATGTTTCTTGAGTTGCTTTATCAGGAACACGAAGCAGCGCTTCGGCTAAACACATTAATACCACACCTTCTTCACTCGATAGTGAAAATTCATTTAATAGCGCATCAACACCGCTTTGACCGTCTTGGTCTTTACGAATGTTTAAAACTATTTGGCGAGCTCTTTCCCATGCACGGCTTCGTGCTTTAACACCGACTTCTGCAAGTGGTAAAATGTGATCAATAACCGCATTTTCATCTATACGGTAGAAGTCACGGATCTTTTGTCTGATCGGACAAGTCGTTGTTAAATCGCCATTGAATAACATAAGCAACCCTCAGGAGTGTTAAGACTTAGGGTAATTGTTAATTACCGCTAAATGTTGTTGGTGTAAAGCGTGCATTCTAATTAAAATCCAGCAGAATATGCTGGTTAATTTTGCCGTTTTACGATAATTTACAGGGCATATTATTAACTTATCCATATAAAATACTGATATGACTAATCCGAATAGATTACGCCTGCTTGATCGTATCGATATATCAATTTTAGACGTTTTGCAGCGCAATGGTAGAATTTCAAATGTTAACCTCGCAAAACAAGTGAATTTAAGTCCTAGTCCTTGTTTAGATAGAGTTAAACGTCTGGAGCAAGAAGGCTACATTGAGGGATATTTTGCAAAGTTAAGCGAGGAAAAGCTCAATCAAAGCTTAGTGGCGCATGTGCAGGTATCATTAGTCACCTCAAATACAGCGGTATTTAAAGTGTTTCGCGAACACATTCTTAAAATTAAGCAGGTTGTTGAATGTGACATGGTAGCGGGTGGTTACGACTATTTATTAAAAATTCGCGTCTCTAATATGGATGAATACAGAGAAGTATTAGGTGATTTGGTTGATATTCCAGGGGTGGGTACACACCACACTTACATGGTAATAGAAAAAATCAAACAGGATCCTGGACTGCGTTTAGATATGTAACCTTTGAGTACATTATTGCAGGTATAAAAAATTGCAGGCATAAAAAAAGCATCTTTCGATGCTTTTTTTATGCCTGCAATATAGGTGGCGCTTACGCCCAACCTTCATAGCGTTTTCTGCGTGATAACACAATAGTTAAAATAATTCCTAAGAACAAACCTAAAAATGCAATAGCACCACCATAAGTGAGCAGCTGACGCTTTTCTTTAGCACTGGTTGCTTGCTTTAATTGTTGTTCTTGAGCAAGCGAGTCTTGTAATTGACTTATTTGTGCTAACAGCTGAGCATTTTGTTCGGTTAGCTGTGAGTTTTGTTCTTGTAGTTCAGGTAATTCTACTTGCGCTTGGCGTAATTTATTTTGCATAGCGCTAATTTCGCTGTTAAGCGCTTGATACTGCTGCTTTAAACCAGCTGATTCGCTGATGAATTTAGCCTCTACCCAGCCTTCACTGTCTTTATCATCTTTAACTTTTATAAAACCGTTTTGTTCATCAGATAATAAAGTCAGTTGCGTGCCTGCATCTATAGAACCGAGTAAGCGATAGTCTTTACTGGCGCCTGAACGCATAAAAGTATACAAGTTATCGATTATATAAGCTGTTTTAGCATTAGTAGGCGGCGTTGATTGAGCTTCCTCTGCTTGGCTCATAAACGGGGCGGCTGTTAAAAGCAGCCATAGTAAACAGTGTTTTAGCATTTATCTACCTTGTTAATCTAGCAGTGTCCGTTGTGAACGTGATTTTTATTTCGCATAAGTATATAGATAGTATGGATTTAATAGTTTAATAGCAAGATAGATATTGTAACCAAAGCATTTTGCTTGCGTGTTTATGACTAAAAAATTTGCAATATAGGTCTGCTTTGTTTATTTTGAGCACTTATTAATTTTAAGGGTAATCCGCAAGCCTAATGGATACTGAGATAGAACTGAAGTTTTTGGTATCAGATGACGTCATTCCACTGATCCCCTCGTTAATTACTCAATTTGCAAAAACAGTCACAAACAAGCCTTCTAAAAGTTTGCAAAATGCTTATTTTGATACGCCAAGCAGAGAGCTGAGAGCACTCGATATTGGTTTTAGAACGCGTTGTACAGACGAGCGCTGTGAGCAAACAATTAAGCTTGCAGGAGACGTGGTGGGGGGATTACATCAACGTCCAGAATATAACCTTCCCATAGAAACACACCGACCTAATTTAATGGCGTTTGATTCATCAATTTGGCCACACGGCATGCAAATTGATGTTATATCACAAAACCTCTACCCTATATTTAGTACTAATTTTATCCGCCGTACGTGGTTAATTGAAACGCAAAATGGTGCCAAAATTGAAGTGGTATTAGATAAAGGTGAAGTGGCCGCCTCGGGTAAAGTGGAGATTATTAGCGAGCTTGAAATAGAGCTCGTCGAAGGTAGCCGGGATGAGCTATTTGCTTTAGCAGATAAATTAATAAGCCAAAACAGTGTGCGCTTGGGGCTTTATTCAAAAGCAGCAAGAGGCTACCGCCTAGCGGATAACACACCGTTACAACCGAGTAAATCTATCGGTTTTGTTAAACTTACTAAGCAAGCCACTCAAGAGCAAGCACTTATTGAAGCCATGGGCTTTGGTATTCGCTTTGTGCAAAAACATGAGCAATGCTATTTTGATAAGCCAAGTTTAAAAACATTAAAACGTGTGACCGACGGTATTAGTTTAATTCGTCATAACTTTTGGTTATTTGATGATATTGTCAGTAAAGACAGCACCGAGAACCTCAGAACGGAGCTAAAGTGGTTATTGAGTGAATTAGCATGGGTTGAAAATGCCATTCAGTTAAAAACTTACACTTCTAAGCGCCATGCTTTTTATAAAAAAATAAACAGTGCGCCCGCCTTAGCTCAAGTTATTAACGATTTAAAAGAGTTACAACCGAGTATTGATGATATTTTTGCGCTTTTTCATAGTGCGCGTTACAACCGTTTATTGCTGAGCTTAACAACATGGCTGATAAATAAGCAGTGGCGTAAAGACTGGAGCCAAGCAGAGCTACAAAACGCTGAGCAGCCCGTTATTAATATTGCTCATCGTTTATTTGATAAAGATTGGAAAAATTTACACCGCTTATTGCCTAAAGAGCAAAGTTTAGCGGGCAATGATTATTTAAATTTTCGTACTCAGTTAGAAAATAGCTTACTCAGTGGTAACTGTTTAGGTGCACTGTTTAATAAAGATGAACGATTAGAATTTAGGCTTCCTTGGCTCGATATTTCTCATGGCATGTATGAGCTAAGCACGCTTGATTATTTAAAACAGCTGTGTGGCGGTCAAGAAGATGCTCAACTAGCAAAAATACAACTATGGTTGGAACAAAAGTCTGACTTTTTAGTCAGTGCCATGGAGCAAAGTCGACACGCTTCATTTGATACAGAACCGTATTGGCTTTGATGGCTAAGCACTTTTGCACGCTTAACTTGTTGCAAAAGTGCATTATTCTATCGCTTTTGTGTTTTGTTACAAATGTGTATTCACAGCCCTCTTGGCAGCTTTACGAGAGTAAACAGGGGGTGAGTATTTATTTTCAGCGTTTGAGCGATGATACCTTGAAAATGAAAGCTGAAACGGTGGTTGAAAATACCACAGCAGAAGATTTAATCGCCTTACTCAGTGATACCGATGCTGCTCCCCGCTGGATAGAAAATATTGCTAAAGTAAAATTACTGAAATATTTAAGCCCCTCAGAAAACCTTGTTTACAGCTTTATTGACTCCCCTTGGCCCGTTGCAAATAGAGATTTAGTCACGTATTCGTGCTATACAAAACGCAGCGCGTTGCAAACTCAACTTAGTATTCATGCCCGTCCTGATTTTTTACCTCAAACTAAAGGGGTAGTAAGAATAAGCACATTAGATGCGACGTGGTTACTGACTCAGCAAGCGAATAACTTGCATATTGACTATCAGGTTTATGCGTTACCAGGCGGAAGTATACCCAATTGGCTAAATAACCGAGTCGCTCTCAAAAGCACCTTTAACACGCTAATAAATTTAGCTGAAATACTTGCTACTAAGCAGTACACAGCAAAGCCAACCGTCATCCGTACTGGGGATTGCACACATGGCGAATTGCCGCGGTTATAAGCAAAAAAGTGACCTAAGTGGTCACTTTTTTAATTGTTATAAGCGCATAATCATTAGTATTTAGCGGATTGACCGTCTTTAGGTATAGACTGTTTTATAAACTCGCGTAAATCGTTGTTAGAGCTTTCTAAATCTGCATGACGTAGGTACATCATGTGGCCACTGCGGTAGCCTTTAAAGCTCAATCTATCTTGCATTTTGCCACTTGGATCTAGTTGCCACATTGTGTATTTAGCATCAAAGTAGTTTGTTGCACCATCAAAATAGCCCGCCTGAACCATCACATTTAAATACGGATTTTGAGCCATAGCTAAACGCAAGTTTTCACCGGTATTGTTTCCGCTTCTATCCCATGGGTGAACGTTACCAAATAAGTTATATTTGATGTCGGTTTTGTAATTAAGCTCTTCACGCAGGTAGTAGTTAATTGCAGGGGTAAAAGAGTGCAGCCACGATGTAAGCTCTGCCCAGTAATCTGGTGATTCACCGGCATCGCGCTTATCAATCCCTAAATAACGAGAATCCAGACGACCAACCATTTGTCCGCGTTCACGTAATAGCTCTTTCCAAAAAAATTGTGTCGGGATGTCTAAGTTATTTTGGCTAACAAATGTTTCAGATAGACCTGCATATTTGGCCATTTTTTTAATAATACGACGTTTTTCATCTGGGGCAATAAATCCGCCTTTTGCAAGCGCGGGAGTGAGCTCATTAACGGTAAACTGTTCCACTTCAGGTAATAGCTCGTCTAAGTCTTTAGCTTGTAAATCAGCGCTTAATGCCTTGTGGTACCAGGCTGTAGCTGCAAAGTAAGGTAAGCGGTTAGCGGCTTTTACAGGACCATCGCGCTTAATACCAATATCGGTAGGTGAAACGAGTACAACACCGTTAATGTACATCCATTGACTATTTTGTAGCTCATGCGCTAAGCCTGATACACGAGTGGTACCATAGCTTTCACCAATTAAAAATTTAGGAGAGCGCCAGCGTTCATTGCGAGATACAAAAGTATTAAGCCACTCTGCTAGATATTTTATATCGGCATTCACACCAAAAAATAACTCTTTTTGTTTATCCTTTGGTAGAAGGTTACCATCTTTATCTTCAACGACACGCGAATAACCCGTGTTTACAGGGTTTACGTAAACGATGTCGGCTACGTCTAAAACCGAGTAAGGGTTATCTTTAACACCGTAAGGTTGAATAGGGTAGCCTTCGTCGTCAATTTTTAAAACGCGTGGGCCGGTGTATGCTAAATGCATCCAAACTGACGCTGAGCCTGGGCCACCATTGAATGAAATAAGTAATGGGCGCTTTGTTCTATCATCGACCTTATCGCGCGTGTAGTAAGTGTATTGAAGGGTTGCGATGGCGTCTCCCTTGTCATCCCATACCGGTTGTGTGCCAGTTGCTACTGTGTAAGAAAATCGTTCATTATTTATTTTTGCTTTGTGCTGGGTAACCACTTTACTGTCAATATCAATGCGACGTTGATTATCGGCAAACGAGGCGCTACTTAGGGTGAGCGCAATAGCGGCAATGGGTAAAAATAGACTTCGACTAAATTTCATAAGTGACCCTTTTTATTTTATGTACTGCAGTTATAGCGATATTTGAGTAAAAAACAAAAGTAATGAGACTAGCTGCCGATAATAATCGTTGAGTTTATGTAATTAAGATTAATCTGATCACAGCAAACAGGCGAAATATGCTTGATGTGTATACCGCAATGTAAGTTTAAGGCGATTAAAAAATTTAATTATTAATTAAGTTTTTAAGTAGTTGGTCGCTTTACTTGTTTCTATATGGATGATTGAAAGTGATTTCTTTTTAGGTTTATAACCTTAAAGAGTGAGCGCAAATAAAAGGGAGTTTATGCAACGGGTTTTAATTGTTGAAGATAATATTAGGGTACAGCAGGTACTCAAACATACTGCTGCTCAATACCTTGATGTTTTGGTTGATTTTGCCTCGTCACTTACTCAATGCAAACAACTCCTGAGCCAAACAAGTTACTCACTCGCCTTAGTTGATTTGCCACTTAGTGGACAAAGCGATATGGATGTTGCTCGCTATATTTTATCGCAAGGTATCCCTACGCTATTAATGACAACGCAATTAGAAGAGTCCACGCGCTTAAAAATACTGGAATTAGGGATTATTGATTACATTATTAAAGATAACCGCGATTCTTATCTTTACGCTATTAAATTAGTTGCACAGTTACTGCGTAATCAAGGGCGTAAGGCGCTAATTGTTGATAATTCCTTGTTAAGCAGTAGTTTGAATAGGGTCTGTTGATCTTTCAGGGTTAAATTTGTTCAATCTAGGGGCGATTTAATCGCGGCGCGAGGTTTGTAACCTAGTGGGCTAAGTAAAAATCGAGCAACAAAGAGTAAATTGCCCCTAGGCAGAACCCTTCGGGCAGCGTGTGTTTGGCATTTATGCTACGTTATCGCCTATTTATGGGGAGTAACCACACTACATAGACTCTGTCTTGCCTAAAAACCAAACACACAGCTGCAAATTTAACCTCGAAAGATAAACAGACCCTCAGCAAATGCTCGAAAAACAGTTATTTGATGTTATTACTGCTGATAATAGCGCTCAAGCATTGCATATACTTAACCATAATAGGGCAATTAAGTTAGTCATTACTAATCATAATTTAACTGATATGAATGGGTTTGAATTAATTAGAGCAATTCGAAATGTTAAAAGTCGTGAGCAATTAGCTATTATTGGTCTGGCCGATGTATATAGTTATGGTGTTGCCACGCAGTTTATTAAATCGAGTGCAAATGACTTTTTAACTAAGCCCTTTACTCATGAAGAGTTTCATTTTCGAGTGGTAAAAACTATGGAATCGCTATGGCTGGGTGAAGCTATAAGAGCTGATTTATCCCTCGACGCGACTGAGTAAGTCATCATGCTTAAAAAATTAATCAGTACTTAGAACGTTTTGCAGCGGGTCACTAGAGATGACGTCTTGCTTTTAGTTATCTCGCACCAATGCAGTATTTTGTTTAAAAAAAGCGCACCTAAATGGTGCGCTTTTTTGTTTTATATATTATTTATTTTTTTAAGTTTATGTTTTTATTATTAATTTAAAAATGGCACAAAGGTTGGATTGTATAGAGGAAATACAATAACAAGCTAGCGTCCTAAGGGGGCCTTTGTGAAAATGATCAGTGCAATAATAAAGCCATTCAAACTAGATGATGTGCGTGAAGCACTCGCTGATTTAGGCATCGAAGGAATGACAGTGGTTGACGTTAAGGGATTTGGACGTCAAAGAGGGCATACTGAGTTATACCGTGGTGCTGAATATCAGGTTGACTTTATACCTAAAATTAAACTTGAAATTGCTACTCGTAGTGAAAATTGCCAACGCGTTGTAGAAACCATTACCAAAGTCGCTGGAACGGGCAAAATTGGTGACGGCAAAATTTTTGTTTACGACCTAGACCAAATCGTCCGTATTCGTACTGGCGAGCTTGATGATGATGCAATTTAAGGGGGCAACATGGAAAATACAATTATAGAGCTGAAGTTTTCGCTCGATACGTTTTACTTTTTAATGTCTGGCATCTTAGTCATGTGGATGGCAGCCGGTTTTGCAATGTTAGAAGCGGGTTTAGTGCGCTCTAAAAATACCACAGAAATTCTAACTAAAAATATCGCGCTTTATTCTATCGCGTGTACTATGTTTTTGTTGATAGGCTACAACATTATGTACGTAGATAATGTTGAAGGCGGTGTTATTCCTTCGTTTGGTGGCCTAATAGGTAGCCAAGCGGCAGATGCTAATCATTCGTTAGAGTCTGACTTTTTCTTCCAAGTAGTGTTTGTTGCAACGGCCATGTCTATCGTATCTGGCGCCGTAGCGGAGCGTATGAAGTTATGGGCTTTCTTAGTGTTTACTGTAGTACTAACAGGATTAATTTACCCAATTGAAGGTTACTGGACATGGGGTGGCGGCTTCTTATCTGAATTAGGCTTTGTTGATTTTGCAGGCTCTGCAATTGTACATGCAACGGGTGCGGCTGCAGCGCTTGCGGGTGTAATACTACTGGGTGCACGTAAAGGTAAATATGGTAAAAATGGTGAAATTTACCCAATTCCAGGTTCAAACTTGCCACTTGCTACATTGGGTACGTTTATTTTATGGATGGGTTGGTTTGGCTTTAACGGCGGATCACAGTTATTAATTTCAGATAAAGAAAACGCAACAGCGGTAGGTCAAATATTACTTAATACCAATGCTGCTGCAGCTATGGGGGCAATTTCAGCCTTGTTCTTATGTAAACTTTTATGGGGCAAAGCCGATTTAACCATGGTACTTAATGGTGCACTTGCAGGCTTAGTGGTTATTACTGCAGACCCATTATCACCATCACCACTAATGGCGTGTTTATTTGGCTTACTAGGTGGCTCATTAGTGATACTTAGTATTGTCGCACTGGACAAAGCGAAGATAGATGATCCCGTGGGTGCTATTTCTGTTCATGGTGTGTGTGGCATCCTAGGTATCGTGCTAGTACCTGTTACTAATGCTGAGGCCAGCATTGTTAATCAGTTGATTGGCCTACTATGTATTATTGGTTTTGTGTTTATTGCTTCATTCATTGTATGGGCAATCCTCAAGCAAACCATGGGTATTCGTGTTACCGAAGAAGAAGAGTTAAACGGTATGGATCAACACGATTGTGGTATTGATGCTTATCCAGAGTTTGTATCAGTTAGAAGTAATTAATTAAAAGTATTGTGTGTTCAATCAAAGCCCTACTCTGTTAGGGCTTTTTTGATTTCAGGGGAGGTTAATTTTTCAGGTGCTAGAGTAATGTGATAAGCTCCTCGCGTTAAATTAACCTTCGGAATATATTACACTTAAATGGCTGAAAAAAAGAAAACATCGACCAGTAAACCCTCGACTAAGCGCGCTACTAAGTCATCTAAATCATCGGCGCGAAAAAGTGCGACTAAAAAAACTTCAAGCACCACAAAACGGCCACTTTTTAAAACGTTGTTTTCTATTTTTTGGAAACTGAGTCTGGCGACGTTTATCGCCATTGCACTTTATTTTATTTACCTTGATGCAAAAATAACTCGCCAGTTTGAAGGTAATAAATGGCAACTTCCGGCACAAGTATATGCCCGCTCAATGACTTTTTTTCCAGGCCAGTTTTTATCAGAGCAAGAAGTTTTATGGGAGCTTAAGCGCTTAAACTACACGGCGGTTAATCGCTTAAGCCGGACTGGGCAGTATATTAAAACAGCCAATAGTATTAAGATTTTTCGTCGTGACTTTGAATTTTATGATGGTTTAGAGAGCGCTCATGTTATTGAATTGCGTTTCTCTGGAGAGAAGGTAGTCAGTATTAAAGATAAGTTTGGCCGTCGCTTAAACACTGCCAGATTAGAGCCTGTACAAATAGCCCGTATTGGTAATGACTCAAAACAAGATAGAGAGTTTGTACCATTAGATAAATTTCCTGACATGCTTAAAAATACCTTATTAGTAGTTGAAGACCGCGATTTTTATGATCATCACGGTGTATCGGTATTTTCAATTTTACGCGCTTTGTATACCAATATTCGCGCAGGGCGCACCGTGCAAGGGGGGAGTACATTAACCCAGCAGCTGGCTAAAAATATTTACCTTACCCGTGAGCGTTCGTTAGTGCGTAAAATTAATGAAGCCTTTATTGCGCTTATTCTTGATTACCGTTACTCAAAAGATCAGATTCTCGAAGCCTATTTAAACGAAGTGTACTTAGGTCAGTCATACAACCAAGGAGTACATGGAATGGGGCTGGCCGCCGAGTTTTACTTTGCCAAACCTGTTGATGAACTCGAGTACGACCAAATTGCCTTGCTGGTGGCTATGGTTAAAGGCCCATCTTATTACAATCCTAGACGTTACAAAGAACGTGCGATGGAGCGTCGTGACCTAGTGCTGCGTTTAATGGTCGATAACAAACTTATTTCTACTAAAGAGTATAGAGCCTCGTTAAAGCGCGCAATTGATATTGCACCAATGAAAGCCAGCTTGCAAAAGTCTTATCCAGGTTACTTAGAGTTGGTTAATCGCGAGCTTAAACAGCTACTACCCGATCAAGACGTATTGGATGCGGGTGTGCGTGTATTTACCTACTTCGATTTACAAAAACAAACCGCGATGGAAGAGTCGATTCAGGCCAGTTTACCTTATTTAGAAAGACGTCCAAATACCAAAGAGTTAGAAGCGGCGATGATCTCCGTTAATGTTGAAAAAGCCGGTGTATCAGCGTTAGTCGCTGGACGTGATGTACGCTACTCAGGATTTAACCGCGTGCTCGATACCAAACGAAATATTGGCTCATTAGTTAAACCTGCAGTGTATTTAAGTGCACTGCAGCTTCCTCATTATAACTTAGCGACGTTACTTGATGACTCGCCTGTTCAAGTCACCAACGAGGAGGGTAACGTATGGCAGCCAGAAAACTTTGATCATCAATACCGTGGTGCCATGCCTCTTTATAAAGCATTTAGCCACAGTATTAATATTCCGGCAGTTAACTTAGGGCTTGATGTAGGCGTGGATAAAGTGGCTAACACGCTCAGGGGATTAGGAGCTAAAGGCTATATTAATGAATACCCATCGTTATTATTAGGGGCTATTGAAATGTCGAGCTTTGAAGTGGCGCAGCTTTATACCACGATTGCAGCAGACGGTGAATACAGAGAGCTGACGTCTATTTCTGCGTTAACCGATTCTGTTGGTAAAGTACTTTATAAGCACAAAGTAATTAACGAGCAACGCTTTGATAAAGATGCCATGTACATGACCAAATATGCTATGAAGCGAGTAACTAAAGATGGCACCGCTAAGCGCTTAAACTTACATTTTCCGTCAATCCAGTTGGCAGGTAAAACAGGCACCAGTAATGAATTACGCGACAGCTGGTTTGCTGGATTTGATCAAAATACAGTGACGGTTGCATGGATAGGCCGTGACGATAATAAAAGCACCGGCTTAACTGGCAGTGTTGGCGCGCTTGAAACCTATATTCGTTATTTAAAACCGCTAAACCCGCAAGCAATTGCCGATACGCGTCCGCCTTCAATTAGGTGGGCATTTGTAAATGAGCAAACTGGGAAGCAAGCACCACCGGGCTGTGGCAAAGTGATTCAACTGCCACTTAGAGCCAGTGAGTTTAAACCAAGACTAGAATGTATTCGTTAAATAGTAATGCATAAAAAAAGCCCGAAAGGGCTTTTTTTATGCATTACTTTAGCTAAGAGGCTTGTAAGATATCTGGGTTTTTATTTTCATAGTAAAAGAACTATCTAGCCCTTTCAATGTAATTTTTTTAAGTTTTTCTGTTAATTAAGTGTTTATTTTGTTTGCATTTTTGTTTTACGGGAATATTATAAATATGCCTTTAAGGCATATAATTATAATTTCAAACAGGGATAAATAATGAAATCAATATTTAAGAAAAGTATAACGGCTATTGCCGTATCAGCATCCTTAGGTCTAGCATTACCTGCTGTTGCATCTGATGTAATAGGAACTGTTAATAATATTAATGATAATAGTTCTTACACTGTAAAAGTTAAAAACCCTGCAACTGGTTTAGAGCGTACTCTAAATATCTCTAGTGAAGGTACCTTTCGTTTTGCCTCCCTGCCTACAGGTAGTTACGAGATACAAATATTAAAAGGCGATGCTGTAGTTGCTGAAGACCGCGTTAGAGTCTCTTTAGGTGCCAATTCAAAAGCTAACTTTGACCTAAACAGTTTCGATTCTTCTGGCCCAGAGGTAATTCAAGTCGTTGGTGCTCGTATTTCATCAATAGATCTTTCAACAGCAGATTCGGGCCTAGTTATTACAGATGCTGAAATTGACAGAATGCCAATTAATCGTGATTTGACATCAGTTGCATTATTAGCACCTGGCGCAGTAAAAGGCGATAGCGCGTTTGGTAATACAGCATCATTTGGCGGTTCCTCTGTTGCAGAAAATGCGTGTTATATTAATGGATTAGAAGTTACTAATACTCGCCAAGGCTTAGGGTGTGGTGAAGTTCCGTTTGAATTTTATGATCAATTTCAAGTTAAAACAGGTGGTTATTCAGCCAAGTTTGGTCGAGCTACTGGTGGTACTATTAATACAACTACAAAAGGTGGTACTAACGAGTGGGAATTTTCTGCTGTAGTTCAGTACCAACCTGATTCTTTGCAAGAAGAGGGCAGCATTTCTCGTGGCAATAATGGAGCAGGTCAAATTTTCAGAGATGAAAGCTATGACTCTGATAACAAGACTGACGTTACACTTGCCGTTGGTGGCCCACTTATTGAAGACACACTTTTTTTCTATGGTTTAATAAACCCTCGTGATACTGAGTCGTCTTATACTTGGGGTGGAGATGAATTTTCACCGAACGATCAGTACCGAGAAGAATCTGCATCTGGCGGAGATAATTTATTCTGGGGTGGTAAACTCGATTGGGATATTAATGAAAACCATCGCTTAAGCTATTTTGCTTATTCAAATCGTCGTGATATTGAACGTTCTGTTTATGATTACAACAACGGTGTTATAGGCGACCGCAAAGATGGTGCATTACTTAAGCGTGGTGGCGAAGCGCAAAGCTTGAGTTACACAGGTGTACTAACTGAAGATTTAGTTGTCACAGCAATGGCTGGTACAATTGAGACTGAGTATGAAACGCAATCAGAAAACTTAATTTGCCCAAGTATTACAGATTCTCGTGGTACTTCTAATCCAATCACTGGTTGTGGTGCTGGTGGTAGCTTTGGTGCAAATAATGATGAAAATACTCAGTACCGCCTTGATATTGAGTATGTTTGGCAAGACCATCAGATTAGCTTTGGTATCGATTATCAAGAGCGTGAATCTGAGCGTGTGAGTCGTCCTATCGGTGGCCACAGTTATGATTACCGTACACTAGCGGCTAACGGCAGTTTTCAAGCTGATAATGGCGCATTAACAAACAATACTGGTAATGTATTGCAATACGTTGAAGATCGAGTGTTTGATGGTGGCGGTAGCTTTAAGTCAGAGCTTACGGCTTATTACATAGAAGATAATTGGCAAGTAACAGATGATTTTGCGGTAACTGTTGGCTTACGTATAGATGAGTTTGATAGTTGGGGCACAACAGATAAGCTACTTACAAGCTTCAAAACGGATGTTGCTCCTCGTTTAGGTTTCACGTGGGATCCAACGAGCACTGGCGACACTAAAGTATATGGTACTTATGGACGTTATTACTTACCTGTTGCAAATAACACTATTTTTCGTGCTGCTTCTGGGGTAAGTGATATTACTACTGCTTACACGTATACGGGTGTTGATGCAACGACAGGAGCACCTACAGGTTTGGCTCCTTTGGCGGATACTCTTGGCTCAGGCGGTTTAGCAAACTCACAACAAGTAAGTGGTGTTCCGGTTATCCCAGAAAAAGATATTTTCCAAGCGCAAGAAGCCGAACCATTTTCAAAAGATGAATATATTTTAGGTGTACAGCAAGCACTAAATGATGAGTACACTGTTGGTATTAAAGGTGTTTATCGTGAAGTTGCTACTGCATTAGATGATTACTGTGGTCGTTATGCTTACCCATATTGTGTGATGATTAATCCTGGTTCATCTTCTAGCTGGTATAGTGATGGTTACTATTGGAATGGTACTGATTGGGGTGATTCAAGCTTTGATAACGACGGTGTTCCAGATGAAGGTTCACTAACGACTTACTCTGCCGACACTATTGGTTTACCTAAGGCTAATAATGAATATACCGCCGTAGAGTTTAACTTAAATTATCAGGCTGATACGATTCGTTACCAGTTTGGTTATACATGGGCACGAAGTGTTGGTAACTTTGAAGGTGCTGTTAAATCCGATATTGGCCAAGCTGATGCGGGTATTACACAAGACTTCGACTTCCCAGCTGTAATGGATGGCTCTCAGGGTTATCAACCTAATGATCGTCGTCATACATTTAAATTCTTTGGTAGTTGGGAGCCAGTTGAAAACTTGACTGTAGGTTGGAATGCAACATTACAAAGTGGTCGTCCTAAAAGTTTATTCGGCCAAGGTTACCCGTCAAAAGATCCAAATCTAAATGGTGGTTGGGGTGATACTTTCTACATTTACACAAATGAGTGTCCTGATACCAATGGTAATGGTGAATGTGAGCAAGAAGAAAAAATCTATGAGAAGCATGACCGTGGTACAAATGGTCGTACACCATGGACATTTAACTTAGATTTATCTGCTGCATATGACTTTACTGTTTCAGATATTGATATGAGAGCATCAATCAATGTGTTCAACATATTAAATAGTCAGTCAGAAGCGTCTGTAAATGAGCATTACGAGCAAAATGAAGGCGAAGTTAATGCTTACCATGACGCTGCTTACTCTTGGCAGACTCCACGTTATGTTCGTATAGGGTTTGAAGCTCGATTCTAATCAACAGAATAACGATTCAATAGCGTTAAAAAACAAAAAAAGCCCGAAAGGGCTTTTTTTATGGGTAAGCGTTTTTAAAAACTAAACGTTATAGCTTAGCAAAAGCGCGCTCTGCCGCTTCAATCGTTGCTTGAACTTCTTGCTCTGTGTGCGCAGCACACACAAAACCAGCTTCAAACGCTGAAGGCGCTAAATAAACCCCTTCTTCAAGCATTAAGTGGAAGAACTTTTTAAAGCGCTCTAAATCACATTCAGTGGCTTGTTTGTAAGTAGTTACTTTTTCTGCATCGGTGAAGAAAAAGCCATACATACCGCCAGCGTAGTTAGTCGTTAAGGCAATACCTGCTTTTTTAGCTGCGGCTTCAAAGCCTTCACAAATCGCTTTACTAATGGCTTCTAACTTATCATGCACGCCAGGTGCGCTTAGTAGTTCAAGTGATTTTAAGCCTGCTGCCATCGCAATAGGGTTACCTGAAAGTGTACCCGCTTGATAAACAGGGCCCACAGGGGCTATGTAATCCATGATTTCTGTTTTACCACCAAACGCGCCTACTGGCATGCCACCACCAATTACTTTACCTAAACAGGTTAAGTCTGGTTTGATGTTGTAATACGCTTGAGCGCCACCAAGGGCGACACGAAAACCTGTCATTACTTCATCAAAAATAAGCACGGATTGATACTGATCACATACTTCACGCAGACCTTCTAAAAAGCCGGGTACTGGTGGAATACAGTTCATGTTACCGGCAACTGGTTCAACAATAATACACGCGATTTCATCGGCGTACTTGGCAAAAATCGCTTTCACTTCTTCAATATTGTTAAACGAAACGGTGAGTGTGTGCTTAGCTAAATCTTCAGGAATACCTGGAGAGTTAGGTACACCCATAGTTAATGCGCCAGAGCCGGCTTTTACTAGTAATGAGTCTGCATGGCCGTGGTAACACCCTTCAAATTTTAAAATTTTGTCACGACCAGTAAAACCACGGGCTAAACGAATTGCACTCATTGTTGCTTCAGTACCAGAGCTCACCATGCGTACTTTTTCGATTGATGGTACTAGCTCTTTTACTTTTTCAGCCATTAAAATTTCAGCTTCAGTAGGCGCTCCGTAGCTTAAACCATTTTCTACCGCGTCATGTACTGCTTGTTTAATTTCAGGGTGATTGTGGCCCATAATCATTGGACCCCAAGAGCCTACATAATCGATGTAACGGTTGCCATCAGCATCAAATGTAAACGCGCCCTGTGCTTTAGTAATAAACAGCGGAGTACCACCTACACCATTAAATGCACGCACTGGCGAATTTACTCCACCAGGAATAGAGTCTTGAGCTCGTTTAAATAAGTCTTGGCTAATTGTCATGAAAAATCCTATTGTTTTATCACTTTAAAATTAAAAGCTTAGCTGTCGCGTTTGCGGCTAAACCAAGGAACGCTTACTTCATACTGCTCGACTTTGTTTTCTACGCCGAGGGTTAAAGCAAACAGTGCCATACGAATGAGGACGCCATTTTGTACTTGGCGGAATATCGCTAGATTGTCGTTAGCATTTAAGTCGTTATCAAGTTCGTTTGCCTCTAGGCGACTATCGCGAGGAAGCGGGTGCATTAATACTGAATTAGGTTTGCAATGAGTATTATAAATAGACTGGCTAATTCTAAATCCACCACGATACTTATTAGCTTCTTCTTGTGATGGAAAACGCTCTTCTTGGATTCGTGTTTGATAAACGATATCGGCTGCTAAGTTACCTTCCATTTTATCTACCAGTTCAATTTTATGTCCTGCATTTTCAACCGCAGATAAAATTGAGTCAGGCATTTGCAAGCCATTAGGGGCAACCATCGAAAACTTAATGTCTTTGTAATGACACAGTAACTTAGAGAGTGAGTGAACAGTACGGCCATATTTTAAATCGCCGACTAGCGCAATATGCATACCATCGATATTTTGATCGAAGCGGTTAAGTTCACGCTCAATAGTTAATAAATCAAGCAGTGCTTGGGTAGGGTGCTCATTGGGTCCATCACCACCGTTTATTACTGGTACGCTGCAACCTGTTGCAAATTCAGCTACCGAGCCTGAGTCAGGATGGCGCATAGCAACAGCATCAGCATACGCTGAAATAACTCGTGCGGTATCATAAAGTGATTCGCCCTTAGCAAGCGCAGAGCTTTGCATGCCGGTGGTTTCACGAACTAGTCCACCGAGTAAGTTAAACGCAGTGCCAAAACTAACACGAGTACGTGTACTGGGTTCAAAAAACAGATTTGCTAAAATCGCGCCTTCAAGCACGTTGGTCCGCTTTTGTTTTTTAGCGTATGGCTCCATTTTTTTTGCCACAGCAAATATGCGTTCAATACAGTCTCGGTCGAGTTGATTAACAGAGAGTATATTTTCACCTTGGAAACTGAACATGGGGGTTATTCCTAGTTATTCAAAAAGGCGCGATAATCCACAAAGGAGCACGCAATCGCGCGTATTATACAAACTTAGTATGCGACTTGGCAGCGTAATTTATAAGCTTTTGCTAAAAGCTTGGCTTAATAATCGCCAAAGCGACAATAACGAGTAGCGCTAAAACAGGTAGCTCGTTGAAAATGCGATAAAACCGATCGCTTTTAGTATTTCTATCGTGTTTAAAATCAGCTAACAATTTGAAACAGTAGCCATGATAAATATATAAAATAATCACCAGCACGAGTTTGTAATGCAGCCACATGCTGTAACGAAACCATTCTCGGCCGTATTCAACAATAGTCAATACGCCAAATACTGCGGTAAGCACCGCAAAGGGTGTAACAAAATAAAGTAGCCGACGTTCCATTACTTTTAGCATTGAGTTACACGATTTTTCTTCACTCATAGCGTGATAAACAAAAAGTCGAGGTAGGTAAAAAATACCGGCAAACCAAGCAATCATAAAAAATACGTGCAAGGTTTTGTAGATTAATAATGCGCTCATATTGTTCTCATTATTGTTAAAGTAGACTGTTACGTATGGTTAAAATATGGTGGATTTGATCCCACCTTAGTAATCCCATAATTTGTTGATTATCTAATAAGTTATATACATAAAGTGCACCACTGCGTTTATCATTCAAAATTTCAAATGCATCTGCAAGGGTGGCTTGGCTGCTAATACCTTGTAAGCTAATGTATTTTATATTGACCGCCTGATCAGACATTAAACTTAAGTCATATTCAGCTAGGCGATAACCATTTTCTTCATCAAATACAATTAATGGTGTTTGGCTGTCCATGGCATCTAAACTGTTTTTTATTTGCTCTTTATCGTCGGAGTAGAGCAGTTTAAAGTCTTCATCCATGTCATCCATCACTCCTACTTTCTGTAAGGCTTCAGTGGCGGGAGAGACATGATAGGGAAGCCCTTGAAAGTCTAATTGCTGTAAAAATATGGAGCGGTTACCAAATACCTGTAAAGCTGTAACGTAGGCGGTAGTAATGACGATCATCGCAGGCACAATAATTTCCGGTGACGAGGTCAGCTCCATCACAGTGGTCAGTGCCGCTAAGGGGGAGTGTAGTGTGGCCGCTAATAATCCTGCCATGCCCAGCACCCCGTAAGTGCCGGCTATATCGGTGCCGGGGCTAATAAATTGAGCAAAAAATGCCATTAAAGTACCGGTTAAAACGCCCAGCCCAATAACCGGACCTATCAACCCACCAGGAATACCTAAGCCAATAGCAAATAAGGTGGCTAATAACTTAGCAATTAAAATAGTAGTGAGTAGTTGAATATTTTCAGGTGACTCAACCGCAATAGTGATAGCGCTCATACCCGAGCCCATTGCTTGTGGAACTGCATAGGCAATTAAGCTGGCAATACACCCTGCAATCATTAAACGTGGAAACATACTAAGTGGTTTAAAGGTTTTAATAATTAACATTAAATTCTGATTAAAAGCATAAGCCACCGCGCCTAATCCCATGCCGCATAAAATTAAATAGGGGTAATGCCACCCACTTAAGGGGGCAATGGTTATTAGCGCAAGTTCTGAGCCCTCACCAAATACAAACTGTGTTGCTAATGCGCCGGTAACGGCTGCGAGCATAATCGGCACAAAAATATGTACTTTGTATTCTCTGAGCACCACTTCCATTACAAAAATAACCGCAGCGAGGGGGGTGTTGAACGATGCAGCAATGCCCGCGGCAACACCACAACCACTGAGGGTACGCATAGCGTTGTGGGGTAAGTGTAGTTTATTTGCTAATATGCTTGCCCCCGCTGCTCCCATATGAACTGAGGGGCCTTCGCGGCCAACAGAAAAACCGCTGATCAGTGCCAGCGCGCCGCCTACAAACTGGTTAACCGTATTATAAAGTGGCATTTGCCCGTAATGACGTTTTATTCTGTGTATTACAAAAGGGATACCCAAGCGGTAATGTTTAAAGCCGGTAAAAGCCGCAAATGTGGCTATCAGAAGTGCAGCAATCAAAGGCATTAATACCCGTTCTAGGGTAGGGAGAGTAGTAAAGTCGTCAGGGGTTTCTAAAAATAAGCTTTGAAAAAATAAAATGGTTAGGCGAAACAGTATAATGAAAAATGCAGCAATTAATCCGGCACTTACGCCCAATAAGCATAATTGTACGGATGTTTTTGGTTTTGCTAATCGACGTCTCAGTCGCTCAAGCCACATGCTTTATTTCCCCGTAGCATTTTTAGGCGTCAAGTTTATCAAAATAGTCTAGGGAAGTCCTTGAGATTTTTAACAACCGATTAATTTAAATTAAATTTATAGTATATTGATTCACAGAACAGATTAAACGCGTATTGTTTTAATTAAAGCTTATAAACGCGAGCTTACTATACTTGATTAAAACACTCAGGTATTAGATAATCTGGTGCATTAGTATAAAGGTATTGAGGGTTATAAAATGTCTGGAGAATTACCCATTAAGTTTAGCGACGCAGCCGCTGTGCGTGTTAAACAGTTAATCGACGAAGAAGAAAACCCAGATCTAAAACTGCGTGTTTATGTCACAGGCGGTGGTTGTTCAGGTTTTCAATACGGTTTTACTTTTGATGAAAAAGCGAATCCTGGCGATTTAGAGATTGTTAAAAACGGGGTTACCTTAGTCATTGACCCAATGAGTATCCAGTATTTAGTTGACGGTGAAGTAGACTACACCGAAGGGTTAGAAGGGGCACGCTTTTTTGTCTCTAACCCTAATGCCACAACAACGTGTGGCTGTGGCGCTAGTTTTAGCGTGTAAAGATACCGTTATTTGAAAAAAAAACCGCTTAATTAGCGGTTTTTTTATGTGTTTAAAATCATAACTCAGTTGGTCTGTATTCTGTTATTTGCATTATTAACACAAAAAAACCAAGTACGAATGCAGAGAAAGCTAAAATATAGATAAAGCCTTTTTTACCCTGTTTGATTGGAATTGCATAATGGCGCAAAAAAAAGTACCAGCCCAAGCATAAAATAATAGGCAGTAAAAAAAGTAGTCTAAACATGATTTAGCCTTTTTAAGCAAATAATAAGTTAATAATAAACGGCTTATATTTAAATGAAACAAAAAAGTTATAAAATATTTAACCTTATTCAGAGTTAGTAAATATTTGTTGTTAAACTTTAATCGCATAATTACTAATTAATCATTCAGATCAACGATGAATGGTATATAATGTATCCAAGAGTGAAACGGGCAAGGTTTCATTTTTCACAATAATAAAGTGTTAATACATATTTGAGCGTTTTTATTGGTTGAATTGTAAGCGTTTACACTGCGCTTTAGTGAGTGGTTGTAGGTTTACAGTGTTGGCGATTTTAAGCGCTTAGCTATATGTATATTTAAACAACGAGTAGGAGTTGTATATGATGGGTAAAACCGTATCTTCGGAAGAAAATGCAAAATTAACAAAGTGGCTTAAAACTAAGCGCCATGAAAAAGGCTACACCATGCGCAGCTTAGCGCAAATCTTGGGTACGCCACATTCTTTTATTGGCAAAATTGAAAATCAGGAACGTCGTTTAGATGTAATTGAGTTTGTTCGCTACTGCAATGCATTAGAAGTCGACCCGTATGAAGCATTAAGCTTAATTAAAGCTGACTAACGCTTTCTTTTTGGCTGTAATCGTAAAGCTAAATTAGCGTCTACAGCCAATACTAGTGCAGGGATGCATTAGGTATTTTTATGATAATTTTGCTCTAGTGAATATAGTTTGTGCCTAATTAGAAATAAAAACACTAATGAGGGTAAAACCATAAGCGCAGTTAATACAAAGAACAATGACCAATTCCCCATTAGCCAATCATCAATAACCACGCCACTGTAACTCGATAATAACGTACGCCCTAAGTTGCCCAATGATGCCAATAGCGCATAATGAGTAGCGCTAAACGCTCTGTCACACAGCATAGATATAAAAGCAACCATTGCCACTAAAGACCAAGCTTGGGTAAAGCCATCAACTACAATTGCCATTGCATATAAGTGCTCTTGTGGACCAGCTAAGGCAATCCAAGAAAACATTAAGTTAGATGCTGCCATGGCTACGCCACTAATAAATAAGCCTTTCACAATGCCATATTTATGGTTAAAAATACTGCCCAAAAAGGCAAATACAATGGTAATTAACCCCGTGCCGAGTTTTGAGTAATTTGCTATTTGCGTATTACTAAAGCCAACTTCTTTATAAAATACAATCGACATCCGCGCTAAAAATGCTTCACCAATCTTAAATAAGAAAATAAACGCCAGCAGCGCCAACGCGGTTTTAACGCCATTTTTAGCAAAAAAGGTTTTAAACGGATCAACCACGGTAACGCCTAGCCATGCGAGCGTTTTTGTCAGTGGTGTTTGTTTAGTTGCGGCGAGTTTTTCAAGATAAACACGTTCTAGTTCGGCATGTACGGCTTCGCGATTTGATTGTGGCTCTTTAGCCCAAAATACACAGCTAATTAATAACAGCATAATCGCGGATAAAAAATAATACACCTGTGGCCAGTCAATATTTGGCATATCAGCCATGTAAAAAGGCACAGCTCCTAATAAAGCATAGCCAGTCCACCAACCTGAGGTGGCCATTGCAGCAGCCGCAGTGGCTTTGTGAGATTCATTTTCACTAAGGGTGTCTATTCGAAAGGCGTCAATTGCAATATCTTGCGTGGCAGAGGCTATGGCGATTAACAAGCAAAGTGCGGCGGCAACCGCTAGGTTTGCTTTCAAATCAAGTCCTGCAAGTAGCAATGTGCCAAGCAAAATAAAGCTTTGGCAAAACAGTATCCAACTACGGCGCTGACCAAGCCAATTATATAAAAAGGGCAGTTTAGTGCGGTCTATTAAAGGTGACCATAAAAAGTTGATGCTGTAGGCACCAAACACAATGCCAAATAGGCCAATCATGCTGCGGCTCAAACCTTCATCTTTAAGCCATGCCGACATTACTGAGCCAATTAATACCCACGGAAAGCCACTGCTCATTCCAAATATAAAAACATTAATCAAACGTTTATCTTTAAAATAAGAAAAGTATTCGCTAACAGAAAGTGTGCTATTCATAGGGGCTCATTGGCTTATACAAAGAGCAGCTAAGGCTGCTCTTATTAAAAAAGTTATAAAGGAACTTGCTCAAGCACCTTAATATTTAATATAACGACCGGTTTTTCGGGTACAAAGTTGTAGCCAATTTTGTCATTAAATCCGGTTTTTACAGCCATGATTTTATCGAGTGTTTCATAGCCTTCCATCACACTGCCAAACACTGCAAATCCCCAATCACGGCCAGGGTTTAAATGATCGTTATCATCCATATTAAAAAAGAACTGACGCGTTCCTGAGTGTGGTTCACGGTCTTGATAAGCCATCGCAATGCTATACATATCATTTGTTAAGCCGTTACCGCTTTCATTAAAAATAGGGTCGTTTTCATGTAGGCCATCGTAATCTTTATCATAACCACCGCCTTGAATTACAAAGTCACGATCATTTTCTACGTCGCGTTCTACACGATGAAACACACTACCTTGATAGCTTTTATCCGACACGTACGTTAAAAAATTATTGACAGTAATAGGAGCTCTTGATCGGTCTAATTCAACCACAATGCTGCCCAACGATGTCACAATTTCTACCCGAGGAAAAATGTTATCTTTTTGCACAAAACGACCCTCTTGAGCCGCTAAGCTACTAACGCTAAATAATAAGCTTACGCAGATTAAAAAAAGTTGCTTCATTGTTAACCTTCTAAAAATGCAATTAATTCTGGGTCAGATACAATGCGGGTAATTAACTGCTCAGTCAACTTATTGAGCTGACCTTCAACTTTTGCCCTATCGTGACCAAGCGGACCAGATAAATTAGCATTACCGCTGTAGCGTTTACTAAAATTACTGGTCGGGCGAATCACCCGCACTTCAAACTCAATCTTGGCTTCACTGGTATGGCTCATTAGCGTTTCTGTAACTACCGCTTGCAGCGTGTGAATATCTAACTCAAAACGCAATTGCGCTAAATTAGAAATGCTGGCGCCATTGCGACTCAGTGCACTGTCTAGCGCACTTTTAACCGATTCAGTAATACCCGTACTGGCAATGGTTTTGGTTTTGCTCGATTCAATTAGCTTTAAGGTTGCACTGTCACCACGTAAATCAATCACGCTGGTGTTTAAGCTGCTGTTTATTGAGCTTATTTGACCACTTTTATACACAGGGTTGAGAATAAGCTGATTAGGCTGATTGGCACACCCCGAAAAAACCACTAATGTACAACAGCTCAATAATGCTTTTAAGAGTTTCATTTATAACGTCCCACTATTTTTAGTTGCGCTGAGTACCACAAACTTTTTATTAGAGCCTAATAAAGTACAGTTACCAAACATACGGTTTAGTTTGTCGTGGTAATCTAGATGGCGGTTACCAATAATACGCAGCTCGCCACCTTCTTTTAATGTGTCTTTTGCTTGCTTGAACATTTGCCATGCTATGTGGTCGGTAACCGCTTGTGCTTGGTGAAATGGCGGATTACACAATACAATATCAGCGCTTTTACGTTCAAAGTCAGTTAAACAATCATTCTCTATAAAAGTACATTGTTCAAACTTGTCTTCCATGTTTAATTCAATGTTGAGTCGAGCTGATTCAACCGCCATATATGATTCATCAACAAAGCTAATATGAGCATTAGGACAGCGCGCTAATGTCATTAAACCAACCACGCCATTACCACAGCCTAAATCTATAATATTTTTGGCTTTATTTGTTTGTGGCAAATAATTAAAAAAGAAGCGCGCACCTATATCAAGTGAATCACGTGAAAACACATTGGCATGATTGCTTATTGTAAAATCAGTGCCTTCGAGTGGCCAGCTGACTGGGAAATCTGCGCCTTTATAACCGCCAGCGGCTTGGCTAATAATTAAGCGTGATTTTTTTACTGCGAGGCTTGTTTTCGTCTCACCAATAAAATCTTCAAATGCTTTAATCGTAGAGTTATGCACGTCTTTAGTTTTTGCTGCGCCAATAACCGGTGTACCGGGCGCCAGTACTTCGCTTAATTCAGATAACTGATATTGTAAAAAAGCCAATGTGCGTGGTACTTTTACCAACACTAGGTCTACTTGTTCGGGCAAAGCCGATAAACTATCAAGCTGGCTAAACGCAGTTGCTGCAATTTTGTTTTGCGCTAAGTTATGAGCCGCCGCCTGATGGCTAATATAAGAGTCGTTTACTGAACAAACAGTTAATTGTTGTTTGCTAAAATAACAGCTAAGTGCACCAAAGCTGTCGTTTAAGATCAGTAACGAGCGACAATCAGGGTAGTGTTCATTAACATAGTCAATGAGGTATTCGTCTGCTGAATCCCACGCTTGTAAGCTGCGGTTTTTTTGATCCAAAGGAAAGCGTTCAAGAGTAAAGGTGTTATCGCCGAGCGTAGCTTGCGTAGTCATAATAGTTTAATGATCGGTAATCAAATGATAGGTAAATTCTAACATGCAACCGCCAAACGCCAACCCCCAACTGTTACCAAATGGCTTTTCTTATCAAAGTAGGGTGCTTAGTGCGCAAAAAAGCCTCGGTTTATTTTATTATTTGCAGCAAAACTTAAATTGGCAACAACCAAATATCACGGTGTTTGGCAAAACGGGGCCAATACCAAGGTTGCAATGTTTTATCAGCGAAGAGAATCTTGAGTACGGCTATTCTGGGCATAAACTCGATTTAGAGCCTTGGCCAGACGTATTACTTGCTATGCGAACACGTTTAGAAAATTACCTACAGCAACCGTTTAATTCAATTTTGGTTAATTACTATCGAGATGGCCACGATAGTATGGGCTGGCATAGTGATGACGAAGCTGAGCTTGGCCCTGAGCCTACCATAGCCTGTGTATCGCTTGGCTCAGAGCGATTATTTAAACTTAAACACAAAGTAAGCAACAGCATTACTAACATTAAATTACAAAGTGGTAGTTGTTTAATAATGAGCGGACAGAGCCAACAAAATTACCAGCATGCGCTACCAAAACAAACAACACTTAAACACCCGCGGATCAGTTTAACGTTTCGCTATATTAATAATGGTTTCAGTTAAATAGCATTAGCCATGGTGTAGCCGCAGTTGTTATAGTAACCATATAACTGAATTTTGAGGGTGGTTTTATGTCAATGCAACAACAAATACGTGACAAGCTAGCAAATGCTATTGCGTGTAAGCATTTAAATGTTATTAACGAAAGCCATATGCACAGTGCAGGCACTGAATCACACTTTAAAGTGATTGTAGTTAGTGAGGAATTTGCTGGTAAGCGATTATTGCAGCGTCATCGTCAAATTAATGAAATTTTAAAAGATGAGCTGGCAAATCATATTCATGCGCTTGCGATGCACACTTATACTCCTGAGGAATTTACAGAGCACGACGGCGAAGCGCCGCAGTCACCTAATTGCATGGGCGGCTCAAAAGTTGGATAACAGGTATAGTGAATTGGTTTGAGCAGTGAGTAACTGATCAGATCAGTTTTTTTTGTTTTAGCCTTTAAACTAGCGCTAATTTTTATTGTAAAAGATATAGGATGATCAATGGTCATTAAGCCTAAAATTCGCGGATTTATCTGCACCAATGCACACCCAGTAGGCTGTGCAGAGCATGTACAAGAACAAATTAATTATGTTAAGCAGCAAGGGGCGTTAAAAAATGCACCTAAAAATGTATTAGTTATTGGTGCGTCTACAGGTTATGGCCTAGCGTCTCGCATTACCGCTGCATTTGGTGGTGGCGCTAAAACATTAGGTGTTTTCTTTGAAAAAGAAGGCACTGAGCGTAAAACAGGCTCTGCGGGTTGGTATAATACGGCGGCGTTTCAAGCAGCCGCTGAAGCTGAAGGTTTATGGTCAAAAAATATTAATGGTGATGCGTTTTCTAACGAAATTAAACAAAAAGCAATCGACACCATTAAAGCTGAATTAGGTAAAGTTGACTGTATTATTTACAGCTTAGCGTCACCTCGTCGTACTGATCCAAATACCGGCGAAGTGTTTTCTTCAACGCTTAAGCCAATTGGTAATGCGGTAACCACTAAAAACTTGAATACGTCAAAGCGTGAAATTGATGAAGTAACTGTTGAAGCGGCAAACCAAGACGATATCGACAACACCATTAAAGTAATGGGTGGCGAAGATTGGGAAATGTGGATTGACGCACTTAAGAACGCTGATGTACTCGCAGATAACTTTAAAACCACGGCTTACACTTATATTGGTAAAGAACTAACGTGGCCAATTTACGGTCATGCAACAATTGGTAAAGCCAAAGAAGATTTAGACCGTGCCACTGCTGCTATTAAAGCTGCTACCCAAGATTTAAATGGTGAAGCCTACGTTTCATCGCTTAATGCGGTTGTTACTCAAGCAAGCTCTGCAATTCCAATCATGCCACTTTATATTTCTGCCTTATTTAAAGTGATGAAGGCTGATGGCACGTATGAAGGCACCATTGAGCAAATTCATGCGCTATTTAGTGAGAACTTATATGGTGATTCACCTCGCTTTGATGAGGGCGGGCATTTATTCCAAAACTATAAAGAACTGGAAGATGATGTTCAATCTCGCGTTCAAGCCATTTGGGATAGTGTAGATACAAACTCAATTGATGAATTAACCGATTATATTGGTTACCATAATGAATTTTTACGCTTGTTTGGTTTTGGTATTGACGCGGTTGATTATGAACAAGATGTAAATCCTGTTGCACCTATTGCTAATATGATTGACTAACTTGTCGCTGATAACGCATTTTTGAAAAAGTCGCCTTGTGCGGCTTTTTTGTTTTTTAGCTTTGATTTAAAAAAATATTTGCTAATTGTTGGCTAATTTACCACTTTGGTCTAGCTTGTATTTTATTAATTGTTAATTACAAAACTAAATAAACGTTTCTCTCGTATAATTTTCATAAATACACTCGCATAGTCAGCCACAATAATGTTAAAATCAAAGTAATATGTGAGGAGTTTTACTGCGCTGCTTGTTTGGTATTTTTAGCGAGTCATTTTATATAGCTTGCAATAATACAAATAGCGGCGTGGTTAGTACGATTTTTCAGTTTCTTTCCGTTAATGTAGTGCAAGTGCGTATGATCAATATAAAAAAAGGTCTGGATTTACCCTTAGAGGGCGCACCTCAGCAAGTTATTCATGATGGTTCTGCCGTCAAACGTGTAGCTGTGCTAGGTGAAGAGTTTATCGGTATGCGTCCAACCATGCATGTTCGTGTGGATGACCAAGTCAAAAAAGGCCAGGTACTTTTTGAAGATAAAAAGAACCCAGGCGTATTATTTACTGCACCAGCTTCTGGTACAGTAAAAGAAATTAATCGCGGTGCTAAACGTGTTCTGCAATCTGTTGTTATTGAAGTAAACGGCAGTGAGCAAATCACCTTTGGTTCTTTCTCGGAAACTGAGCTTAACAGCTTAGATCGTGAAAAAGCTAAAGAAGTACTAGTTCAATCGGGTCAATGGGTAGCACTTCGTGCTCGTCCATTTAGTAAAGTAGCAGCGTTGGATGCAAATCCGAGCTCTATTTTTGTGACAGCTATCGATACCAATCCACTTGCTGCAGATCCTGCAGTAATTATTGCTGAAAATGCGAAAGCATTTGAAGCAGGTTTGGCTGTTGTGTCACGTTTAACCGATGGCAAAGTATTTGTTTGTAAGCAAGCAGGTAGTCAAGTTCCTAGTTCACCTATTGCTCAAGTAGAAGTGCATGAGTTTGGTGGCGTGCATCCGGCTGGCCTTGTTGGCACTCATATCCATTACCTTGACCCAGTATCTGCTAGTAAGCAAGTTTGGCACATTGGTTACCAAGACGTTATTGCGTATGGTCACCTTTTCCTTACTGGTGAAATTTACACAGACCGTGTTGTTTCTCTCGCAGGTCCACGCGTTAAAAATCCTCGTTTAGTGAAAACACAATTAGGTGCTTCACTAGATGACTTAGTGGCAGGCGAATTAGAAGACGGTGATAACCGTGTTATTTCTGGTTCTGTACTTGCCGGTGCTACGTCGTCTGGTGTTCATGCATTCTTAGGTCGTTACCATGTTCAAGTATCTGTTTTACTTGAAGGTCGCGAAAAAGAATTTTTTGGCTGGATTGCACCAGGTAGTGATAAATTCTCTGTAACGCGTACATTCTTGTCTCACCTTACACCGAGTCGTTTATTTAAAATGACAACGTCTACGGGCGGTTCAAAACGAGCCATGGTTCCACTTGGAAGCTATGAGCGTGTTATGCCACTTGATATTTTGCCAACGCTTTTATTACGTGACTTATTGTCTCGTGATTTAGATAGTGCAATTTCATTAGGTGCGCTTGAATTAGATGAAGAAGATTTAGCGTTATGCACCTTCGTTTGTCCTGGCAAATACGAGTACGGCGCAGCCCTACGCGATTGCTTAACTACGATCGAGAAGGAAGGCTAAAATGGGCTTAAAAACTTTCTTAGAAGATATCGAACCGCATTTTGAACCAGGTGGTAAGCATGAGAAATGGTACGCGCTGTATGAAGCCGCTGCGACTATTTTTTACACGCCAGGTTACGTAAACAAAGGTTCAACTCACGTTCGTGATAACATCGACCTAAAACGCATGATGATTTTAGTGTGGATGGCGACGTTCCCTGCCATGTTCTTTGGTATGTTCAATATTGGTCATCAAGCGGCAATCGCGCTTGGTAATGGTTTTGAACTAGCTAACATTTGGCAAGTAGGTTTATTCCAGTTATTAGGCGGTGAGTTAACCGTTGATGCTGGTTGGGGCGCAAAAATGTTCTACGGAGCATGTTTCTTCCTACCTATTTATGCAACAACCTTTATTGTCGGTGGTTTTTGGGAAGTATTGTTTGCTTCTGTGCGTAAGCATGAAGTAAATGAAGGTTTCTTCGTAACCTCTGTATTATTTGCATTAATCCTGCCTGCAACGATTCCTTTATGGCAAGTTGCGCTAGGTATTACTTTTGGTGTAGTTATCGCAAAAGAAATATTTGGTGGTACAGGTCGTAACTTCTTAAACCCTGCGCTTGCTGGTCGTGCGTTTTTATTCTTCGCATACCCTGCACAAATTTCAGGTGACACAGTATGGACTGCCGTAGATTCATTCTCTGGCGCGACTATGCTTGGTCAAGCGTTTGCTGGTACGTTAGGTGGTGACTTAGGTTACGCTAACATGCAAATGTGGTGGAATGCGTTCTACGGCTTCATTCAAGGTTCTATGGGCGAAACGTCTACACTAGCAGTGCTTATTGGTGGTTTATTCCTAATTTATGTACGTATCGCGTCTTGGCGTATCGTGCTAGGTGTATTTCTAGGTATGGTAGTAACCTCATCAATACTAAATACTATTGGTTCTGAAACCAATGCTATGTTTGCTATGCCTTGGTACTGGCATATGGTATTAGGTGGTTTTGCATTCGGTATGTTCTTTATGGCAACTGACCCTGTATCTGCTGCATTTACTGATAAAGGTAAATTAGCATACGGTGCGCTTATTGGCTTTATGGTAGTTATGATCCGTGTAGTAAACCCTGCATACCCAGAGGGCATCATGCTAGCAATCTTGTTTGCTAACTTGTTTGCACCTTTATTCGATCACTTTGTAGTGCAAGCTAATATCAAGCGGAGGTTGGCACGTAATGTCTAGTAATAACGAATCAATTGGCAAAACGCTAGCTGTTGTTGTCTCATTATGTTTAGTGTGTGCAGTTATTGTGTCGCTAACGTCTGTGCAACTTCGCCCTCTGCAAAAAGCAAATAAAGCAAAAGATATTCAAAGTAATATCTTAGCTGCTGCTGGTATTGGTAAAGTTGATAACGTTGCCGAAACGTTTGAAGCTAAAATCGAAACTCGCTTTGTTGATATGCAAAGTGGTGAGTTTGCTGAGCCGGTAGAAGATTTCGACTTTGAAAAAAGCAAATACGATGCTGATTTAAGTAAATCTTTAAAAGAGAATGGGATTAAGGACATCGCAGGTATTCAACGTATTACCAAACGTGCGCCTGTTTACATCTCTAAAAAAGACGATGGCTCTATTGATGCAATCATCCTTCCTATTCAGGGTTATGGTTTATGGGGTTTAATGTACGGTTTTATCTCGCTTGAAAGCGATGGCGAAACTATTAAAGACATTATTTTCTACAAACATAACGAAACACCTGGTTTAGGTGGTGAAATTCAAAACCCACAGTGGACTGCAACGTGGGAAGGTAAAGAGTTACCAATCCAAATCGTTAAAGGGACTGCAGCCGGTGATGAGCACAAGATCGACGGTCTTTCAGGTGCTACATTAACGTCTAATGGTGTTGACCATGCAGTTGACTTTTGGACTGGCGAAAATGGCTTTGGCCCTTTCCTTGCGAAAGTACGTAAAGGAGCATTGAACTAATGGCTGATACTAAAGAAATGAAGGCGGTCCTATTCGGTCCAGTTTTCGCTAATAACCCAATCGCATTACAAGTACTTGGTATTTGTTCTGCGCTAGCGGTAACGTCTAGCTTAAAAAATGCATTAATCATGTCAATCGCATTGACCTTGGTAACTGCATTCTCTAGCCTTTTTATCTCGACTATTCGTAACCATATCCCATCATCAGTACGTATCATCGTACAGATGACGATTATTGCATCATTAGTAATCGTGGTTGACCAAGTACTACAAGCTTTCTCTTACGCTACGGCAAAAGAGTTATCAGTATTCGTTGGTCTAATCATTACTAACTGTATTGTAATGGGTCGTGCTGAAGCGTACGCAATGAAGTCGCCACCACTTATGTCATTCTTAGATGGTATTGGTAATGGTTTAGGCTACTCAGTGGTATTACTTACTGTTGGTTTCATTCGTGAGCTATTTGGTAAGGGAACACTATTCGGTGTTGATATTATTCCATTAGTACAAAATGGTGGTTGGTACCAACCTATGGGTCTATTGATCTTACCACCGAGTGCATTCTTCATTATTGGTTTATTCATTTGGGTACTTCGTACTTATAAGAAAGATCAAGTAGAAGCTAAAGCGTAAGGGGCGATAAGTGGAACATTATATTAGTTTATTTGTAAAAGCCGTTTTTATTGAAAACTTAGCGTTAGCTTTCTTCCTAGGTATGTGTACTTTCTTAGCCGTGTCTAAAAAAGTAACTACATCAATTGGTCTAGGGGTAGCGGTTATTGTTGTATTAGGTATTTCAGTACCGGTTAATAACTTGGTTTACCATGCGGTACTTGCACCGGGTGCATTAGAGTGGCTTGGTTACCCAGAAGCGGATCTTAGCTTTTTACGTTTCTTAACGTTCATTGGTGTTATTGCTGCACTGGTGCAAATTCTTGAAATGGCATTAGATAAGTTCTTCCCACCGCTGTACAACGCATTAGGTATTTTCCTACCACTAATCACAGTTAACTGTGCAATTTTTGGTGCGGTATCATTCATGGTTGAGCGTAACTATAACTTCGGCGAGTCTGTTGTTTATGGTATTGGCGCTGGTGTGGGTTGGGCGCTTGCAATTACATTACTTGCAGGTATCCGTGAGAAAATGAAGTATTCAGACGTACCAGATGGTTTACGTGGTCTAGGTATTACCTTTATCACTGTTGGCTTGATGGGTCTTGGCTTTATGTCATTCTCTGGTATTTCACTGTAATAATAGCGAGGTCAATCATGGATATTTTCTTAGGCGTTGGTGTTTTTATCGCTATCGTTGTAATACTAGTTTTAATCATCATTGGTGCTAAATCTAAGCTAGTTGCAAGCGGTGACATCATCATCGGTATTAATGGCGATCCAGACAAAGCCATTAAAACATCAGCAGGTAGTAAGCTATTAGGTGCACTATCTGAGTCAGGTATTTTCGTATCTTCTGCATGTGGTGGCGGTGGCTCTTGTGGTCAGTGTCGCGTTCACATTAAAGAAGGTGGCGGTGATATTCTGCCAACTGAACTTGACCACATCTCTAAAGGTGAGGCACGTGAAGGTTGTCGTTTAGCGTGTCAGGTTAATGTTAAAAATGACATGGAAATTGAACTTGAAGAGTCAATTTTCGGTGTTAAAAAATGGGATTGTGAAGTTATCTCTAACGATAACAAAGCAACGTTCATCAAAGAACTTAAGCTACAAATTCCAGATGGCGAGTCAGTGCCGTTCCGTGCGGGTGGTTACATCCAAATCGAAGCGCCAGCTCACCATGTTAAATACGCTGATTTCGATATTCCTGAAGAGTATCGTGGCGATTGGAACCATTTTGGTTTCTTCGACCTGGAGTCAAAAGTAGACGAAGAAACAATTCGTGCTTACTCAATGGCTAACTACCCAGAAGAAGAAGGCATTATTATGCTTAACGTGCGTATCGCTACGCCGCCGCCAAGAAACTTGAGCCTACCATGTGGTAAAATGTCTTCGTATATTTGGTCACTTAAAGAAGGCGATAAAGTAACTATTTCTGGTCCATTTGGTGAGTTCTTCGCTAAAGACACAGACGCTGAAATGGTATTCGTAGGTGGTGGTGCAGGTATGGCACCAATGCGTTCACATATCTTTGACCAACTTAAGCGTTTAAACTCTAAGCGTAAAATTAGTTTCTGGTATGGTGCGCGTTCTAAGCGTGAAATGTTCTATGTTGAAGATTTTGACGGCCTAGCTGAGCAAAACGAAAACTTCGTTTGGCACACAGCGCTTTCAGATCCGCAACCAGAAGATAACTGGGAAGGCTACACAGGCTTTATCCATAACGTGTTATTTGAGAACTATCTTAAAGATCACGAAGCGCCTGAAGATTGTGAGTTCTACATGTGTGGTCCTCCAATGATGAATGCGGCAGTTATCTCTATGCTTAAAGATTTAGGTGTAGAAGACGAAAACATCTTATTAGATGATTTCGGTGGCTAATACCCAAACTAAATAAATTTAGTTAAAATACCAGCCTCATAGCACTAAGTGTTATGAGGCTTTTTTATATCAACTGACTGAGTTTGGCTTTACCGCTGATTTTAGTTGATACTCTATTTAACCTTTATAAGTAGGCTATTATGAATCGATTAAGCACAGTTAAAGGCGTGGTAGCCTTATTTTTAATCATATCCACGTTACTTATTACCGGTTGTGGCAATTCACAACACAACGAAGAAGCTTACCTTGAAGGTAAAACGATGGGGACAACTTACCACATCAAGTTTTACGCTGATCAAGTGGACCCTCAAGCAGTACAAGCAGAAATAGATGCGGTTTTAGTTGATATTAACCAGTCTATGTCGACCTATATTGAGGATTCAGAAATAAACACCTTTAACCGTTTAGGTGCTAATCAAGTAATGCCAATTAGTGATGATTTTAGAGCGGTTATTGCAGAATCTATACGAATTGGTGATTCAACTAAAACACTCGATGTGACTATGGGACCGCTAATTGATTTATGGGGGTTTGGTCCTGATAAAAAACCAACAAAGCGCCCAACGGATGAAGCACTGGCAAATATGGTCAGTAACATTGGTATAGATAAGCTGGTCCTTAATGAGCAAGGGTTAGCTAAAACAGTTGCTGATTTAGAGTTGTCGTTTTCAGCTACAGCAAAAGGCTACGGTATTGATAAAGTGGCTGAGCTATTGCAAAGCAAAGGCATTACAGATTACATGGTTGAGATTGGCGGGGAGCTACGTATTGCTGGTACAAAACCAGACAATCAAGCATGGCGAATAGCAATCGAACAACCTGATGCAAATCCGGGCGATCGCAAAGTACACCGCGTATTAACACCGGGTAATAATGGCATTGCCACCTCAGGCGATTATAGAATATTTTATACTATGGATGGCGAAACCTATACGCATCTCATTGATCCAATGTCAGGCATGCCGATTAAACACGACTTAGTCTCTGTTACTGTTTTACACCCAAGTGCAATGACGGCGGACGGTTTAGCGACTGCTTTAACGGTAATGGGCATGGAAAAGGCACAACGTTATGCGCAGCAGCATGATTTACCTGTGTATTTAATTGCGAAATCGGCACAGGGGTTAGCCACCTATTCAAGCCCTGCGTTTAAGCCTTATTTATAGTCTTTAGGTTTATATCCTTATCATGAGGGTATATAATGCAATGAGCTCAGATATGATGTTTGGGCTCATTTTATTGCTGAACAATAGGGGCTAAGCAATGTCACTTTTTTTTCTAACCTTTGGCTTACTTATTTTAATTGTCGCTGCAATGGCGGTAGGCATGATAGTACAAAGAAAATCGATGGCGAGTAGCTGCGGAGGCCTAGGCTCTGTAGGTATTGATAAAGCATGTGATTGCGATGATCCATGTGATAAACGCAAAAAGCGTCTGGCCAAAGAGCAAGTATGGAAAGAAAACCAAATTCTTTAAATAGGGTATCCCTGTTTAAAAAAAAAACCTCTCGTAGCTCACTACGGGAGGTTTTTTATTTATATCGGCATAAATAAATCACCAGCCGATAAAATAATCGTGTTTTTATCTTGAACAGAAAATTCTCTTTGTTATACTCATGCCCGAACTTTCAGTAAGTTTTGAAAGTTCTATTGATGCGGATCAAAACTAGCTTGGCAAAATAGTGCTAATGCGTTGAGACTGTATTTCATGTCACTGTATAAGGCTTTACGGCTGCAACTTGTTTTGTTGCCACGGTGTACTCCGAATTTTGTTATTAGTCATTTTAATAGGTTAATGTTTTTGAACTCACTTTCTTTGTTTCATACCAGCGCTTTGCTTACCTTAGGTAAGTCAGTGTTGCATGAGCGCTTTAAAAAAGCGAAAAAGGGCGTGAGTGTGGCTGTAACATTATTAGTTTTTAATGTCGTTATGTTGCTTAGTGGCGCTATTGAGGATGCCTTTAGGCTTGAAGCATTGGTCAGTGATGGCTTTTTTATAGAGCCATTATTACTGACAATTGCCGAATTTTTAGCTCATCCCATCTTATCGTGTCAGTTACTTATTGGCCTTTGTTGGCTATTGTTCCACATGTTTCCAGCGCGTCGTGCTGGGATAATCCTCCGTAAAGCAGCCTTTGCTTTTAGCGAGGCTAAAGTTCAGCAACCCGTGCAAGCTGCGCATGGTTGTCGTGCTCCACCTAGCTTTACAGGTTGTCTGTTTACCCATTAATTTTATGGGTATAGGTTACACCTGTGGTATCTAATTATTTATTCTTGCTGTAAATAACGATTACTTTCATTGTAGCTTAGTGTTTTTTACACACTCTCAGCCAACCACACCTCACCCAAGTTAATTTTTATTGCGTTATATTAATGTGTTTAAAAAGCTGGGTTGGTTCTGCTAGGTGTTTATTATTAAGCCAGTGGTCAATACTTCATGCTTGCATTCGCTCTGCATTATTGTAATTCAATCTTAATTAACTTGGGTTTTTATCAAATATCGTTGCTAAATATTTTTGGCAGCTAATAAAAACTCTTTAGGTTTTAGGATAGTCCCTTGTTAATTCGTAACCTTTTTAATATTGCTTTAGCTAGTATGGCGCTGATTTTATCAGGCTGTAATGGCGGGGTACTCGACCCAAAAGGGCAGATAGGTATTGATGAGAAAAATCTGATCATCATCGCCACTGTGCTTATGTTGTTAGTTGTGATCCCCGTTATTGTGATGACTTTATATTTTGCTTGGAAATACAGAGACACACAAAACCATGAAATTTACGCACCAAAATGGGCTCACTCTAATAAGATTGAGGCTGTTGTATGGGCGGTTCCTATTGTTATTGTTGTTATTTTAGGTGTGATCACCTGGCAGTCAACTCAAGAGCTTGACCCCTATAAACCGATAGAGGGTAAAGGTGAACATCTTACTGTTGAAGTGGTGTCACTTAATTGGAAGTGGTTATTTATTTACCCTGAACAAGGTATTGCCACGGTGAATGAATTGGTATTTCCTGCTAATGTTCCGGTTGAATACAAAATCACGTCAGAAAGTACCATGAACTCGTTTTTTATTCCTCAGTTAGGTAGTCAAATCTACTCAATGGCGGGCATGGAAACTAAGCTGCATTTAATTGCTAATCAGCCAGGCACATTTAAAGGCTTTTCGGCTAATTACAGTGGCGCAGGTTTTACCGGTATGAAATTTAATGCCATCGCAACGCCAACAAAAGCTGACTTTAACCAGTGGGTTGAACAGGTTAAAACCAACGCTAATAGCCTTACTCATGCCAATTATGTTGAGCTTGCCAAAGCGAGTGAAAACAATCCTGTCGCTTATTATGGCAAGGTTGATGACGGTTTATTTCATACCATAGTGATGAAATACATGCAGGCGCATGGCGATATGAATAAAAAACATCATGCTATGGGTAAACATCAGCAGATGAGTAATGAGCATCAAGCAATGGGTAATCATTCAATGCCATCATCACACAGCCAGGGCGAGGAATAATCATGTCGTTTTTAGGTAAATTATCTATAGATGCAATTCCGTTTCATGAACCTATTATCATGGTTACTATGGCGGTGATTGCTGTTGTCGGGCTTATTATAGCTGGGCTAATAACAAAATATAAAAAATGGGGTGTGCTTTGGCGTGACTGGATCACCTCGGTTGATCATAAACGCTTAGGCGTTATGTACATTTTATTAGCACTAATCATGCTGTTTCGTGGTTTTTCTGATGCCATTATGATGCGTGCGCAGTTAGCGCTTGCTACCAGTGGTGCGCCAGGCTATCTGCCGCCAGAGCATTACGATCAAATATTCACCGCTCATGGCGTTATTATGATCATCTTTATGGCGATGCCATTTATGATTGGTTTAATGAATATTGTTGTACCACTGCAAATTGGTGCCCGTGATGTGGCTTTTCCATTTTTAAATAATTTAAGTTTTTGGTTTACCGCTAGTGGCGCCATTTTAATAAATTTATCACTTATATTTGGTGAATTTGCTAAAACAGGCTGGGTTGCTTACCCACCGTTGTCGGAGTTGACCTTTAGCCCTGGGGTGGGGGTCGATTATTATATTTGGGCCTTGCAAATATCGGGGCTCGGTACGCTATTAACCGCTGTTAACTTCCTAGTGACAGTATTTAAAATGCGTGCCCCTGGTATGACACTGATGAAAATGCCAATTTTCACATGGGCATGTACCTGGGCAAATATCTTAATTGCGGCATCATTTCCAATTTTAACCGCAGTGCTGGCCATGCTAACGCTAGACCGTTATTTAGATTTCCACTTCTTCACTAATGAAGCCGGCGGTAACGCCATGATGTATATCAACCTGTTTTGGGCATGGGGTCACCCAGAGGTATACATTTTAGTATTACCAGCTTTTGGTATTTTTTCTGAAATAGTATCTACCTTCACTGGTAAACGCTTATTTGGTTATAAATCGATGGTATATGCCAGCGGTGCCATTTCTATTCTTGGCTTTATTGTATGGTTACACCACTTCTTTACTATGGGCTCAAGCGCCAATGTAAATGCCTTCTTTGGGGTGATGACCATGGTCATAGCTGTGCCTACTGGGGTTAAGTTATTTAGTTGGTTGTTTACTATTTACCGTGGCCGTTTGCGCATTACTGTACCGGTACTTTGGACGCTTGGTTTTATGGTTACCTTTAGTATTGGTGGTATGACGGGGGTATTACTGGCAATCCCTGGTGCCGATTATGTATTGCATAACAGCTTATTCTTAATCGCTCATTTCCATAACACCATCATTGGTGGCGCAGTATTTGGCTACTTAGCCGGGTTTGTTTTTTGGTTTCCAAAAGCAATGGGCTTTAAGCTTGATGAGCGTTGGGGTAAAGCGTCATTTTGGTGTTGGTTAATCGGTTTTTTCGTAGCCTTTATGCCATTGTACGTACTCGGCTTTTTGGGCATGACGCGTCGCTTAAACCACTCTAATAATCCTGATTGGAATATCTGGCTTTATATTGCTGCAGTGGGTGCCGTGATTATTATGTTCGGTATTATTTGCCAAGTTATTCAGCTTTATGTGAGCTTTAAAAACCGCGAAGCGCTTGATGATATCACCGGCGATCCTTGGAACGGCCATACGCTTGAATGGTCAACGTCATCACCACCGCAATATTATAACTTTGCTGAAATCCCGCATGTTGATGATATTGATGCATGGACTGACATGAAAGAAAAAGGCCTAGCTTATCAAGGTAAATCTAGCTATAGCCCAATTCATATGCCAAAAAATACCGCATCAGGTGTGCTTATTGCTGCGAGTTTAACGGCGTTTTGTTTTGCCATGATCTGGCATATTTGGTGGCTAGCAGGGCTTGGTTTTATTGGCGCGATTGCGCTGTTTATTAACCGTGCTTACACCAGTGATGTAGATTACTACGTGCAAAACGATGAAATATTACAAATTGAAGGCGCGCATATTGCCAGTAACACGAAGGAGGTAAGCGCATGAGTACGTTATCTGCAACTCAAGGCCATGTAAATTTAGAGCCTCATAGCGTAAGTCATACGCATGAACATCACGATACCTCAGGCGATACAATCTTTGGCTTTTGGCTTTATTTAATGACCGATTGCCTTTTATTTGCCTCATTTTTTGCAACCTACGCAGTGCTTTATATGAACACCGCAGGCGGTGTATCGGGCAAAGATATTTTTGAGCTTGATTTTGTTGCCGTTGAAACTGCGGCGCTACTTATAAGTAGTATTACTTTTGGTTTTGCCATGATTGCCGCTCAAGGGCAAAAAAAGGCGCTGACGCTTGGTTGGCTCGCGGTCACTTTTTGTTTAGGCGCGGTGTTTATTGGTATGGAAATTTATGAGTTTCATCATTTAATTGTTCATGGCAATGGCCCACAGCAAAGTGCTTTTTTAACATCGTTTTTCTCATTAGTGGGTTTGCATGGCTTACATGTAACTGCAGGCCTTATTTGGATGAGCATAATGATGATAGAAGTGATCAAGCGCGGTTTAGGTAAACAAACCGTCACGCGCTTAAGCTGCTTAAGCTTATTTTGGCACTTTTTAGATATTGTGTGGATTTGTGTATTTACCGTTGTTTATTTAATGGGAGCAATGTAATGAGTCATAGTGAAACGCATGCTTTAGCGCAAATGCAAAGCCAACATCATGATCAGTCACACGGCAGTGTTAAAACCTATCTTATTGGCTTTGTCTTATCAGTGATTTTAACGGCCATTCCATTTTGGATGGTGATGGAGGGCGATTTTTCAAAAGTCATCACGCTTTGGAGTATCGTTACTGTTGCAATCGTGCAAATTTGGGTGCATTTAAAATACTTTTTACACCTTAATTTCACCACTGATGAAGGCAAAGCGAATACCTTTACCTTCTTGTTTAGCGCGTTGATCATCGTCATGGTGGTTGGACTGTCTGTTTGGATCATTTATGAATCAAACGCAATGATGATGTATTAGAGGTTTCAGATGTTTCGCCGTTATTTAGCTGTTACTAAGCCAGGTATTATTATGGGGAATTTGATCAGCGTTGCCGGTGGTTTTTTACTTGCCGCCCGCGGTGATATAGACCCATGGTTAATGTTGGTTACCTTGGTTGGTTTATCGCTTGTTGTTGCATCGGGATGTGCCATAAACAATGTTATAGATAGAGACATTGATGTTGCTATGGCGCGTACTCGCTCACGTGTAACTGTAACGGGCGAAATGTCTGCAGAAGCCGCTTTAAGCCATGGCGTGTTATTAGGGCTAATTGGCTTTGGCTTATTAATCGGCTTTACCACTCAAGCGGCGGTATTTTTTGCCGCCTTTGGCTATGTGATTTATGTCGGGGTGTACAGCCTCTACATGAAACGCAACTCTGTTTACGGCACCTTTATTGGTAGTCTGTCGGGCGCAGTTCCTCCTGTTGTTGGCTATTGCGCCGTTACGGGTGTGTTCGATATGGGGGCATTAATACTGCTGGTGATGTTTAGTTTGTGGCAAATGCCGCACTCATATGCGATTGCTATTTTTCGCTTTAAAGATTACCAAGCCGCTAATATTCCAGTATTGCCCGTGGCGCAAGGTGTTAATAAAGCTAAGCGCCATATTGTTCTTTATATTGCGGTATATGCTTTAGTGGTGATGCTATTGCCAATTAGTGGTTATACCGGTGCTGCCTTTATGGCCGTTGCCTGTATTACGAGTTTTTGGTGGTTACTTATGGCACTTAGAGGATACCGCTACAATATAGATACTACCCGTTGGGCACGCCAAGTGTTTGCGTTTTCTATTATTAATATTACCGCTTTGAGTATTGCGATGGCGGTAGATTATCAAACAATTGCGCCACAATTAGTGGCGCTAAACTGATCTTATCTGATCAGTGAACCGAGTTAATTCCCAAAGTTAACCAAAGGCTCTGAGCATTGCGAGGAGCCTTTTTTCGTCCCTAAAACAAAGCTAAATTATTTACTTAAGCTTTCAGCATCATAAAACATGGGTTTCAATGTGCCACAATTTATAAACTTATAATTGAGCTCATCAGCAGAGGGCACTTCAGTTGAGGTGCGAAACTTTTGTAAACAGGCACCACTTAAATTAACAAACATTATATGATGATAGCTTGGTGGCTGAGTTATTTGGTGAATATAAATACGCTCGTTATTTTTTAGCGTAACCATATCGTACTGTTGCCATTTTGAGGCTGGGCTTAAATCAGTTAGCTCACGAGTAAATAACTGCTCGCTAAGCTCTATTAATTTATCACTATAAACTAAGCTACCTCCTTGTCTAAAATCTCCAAGATACACATCTGCGGTAATCGCGACTTCTTCGCCTCGCATTAAGCGTTGAATATTAAACGGCTTTGGTTTTACTGTAACTAACTCAGCATCGCGTACTAAATTTAAAAATGGAATATCAGATACATCTACCTTGTACATAACATGTACATCATAAGGAAGCTCAAAGCTTGGAATGTTAATCGCGTATACACTTGAACCTTTATTAACCAACACCATGGCATGCTCTGCTTCATATTTGGGGTTCAATGGCGGAAGTTCTGGTGGCTCTTCGGCATTAACAAGCGAGCTGGTACAAAATATAATGCTGATAAATAAATATACGAAGTAGGGTAGCCGCATAATAACCTCAATTAATTTATAGATATAAAGTGTAGTATACATTTATACATAATTATCTTTAGTTATATTTTAGTAAAGCTTAAACGTGATACACACTAAAGCTTTAGTGTGTATCAGTACATTTAGGGTTAGCTATTATCTAATTGCTTTTTTCACTTCGCGCCAGTCAATAATTTTAAAGTTTTGTGGTTGTAGAGGCATGCGATTGTAGCCATCTTGTACTATAAGCATGCCTTCAGGGTAACCTGGCAAAGCCGTTGCTGTAACGGTTAAACCGTCAGTTTCACCTACGCCATCAATGCCTTTATCTAGGTTTGCAATTACATTAAACTTACCTGCAAAGCTTAGACTAGGCTCTTTGTCATCTGAGATTTTATAAAGCACATAGCTATTATCGCCTTGGCTTGATACCACTAAATAGCGAGCATCATTAGCATGATAAATTTCCATACCTTCAACATCTGCCACCAGTTGCTCATTAACTCTTTGTAGCTTTACTGCTTTGTTACCAGCGGTAGGCTCTGCACCGATATACCAAATGCCTGCATCTTCTTCACCTGCAAATAGTTGGCCTAGATTATCATCAGCACTACAGCCTTCAGGTTGGCTTGGTAGAGTAAACTCTCTAACCAGTTCACCACTTAAATTACTTTGCTCACCGGTGAGTTTATACTGCTGAAATAAACCTGATTTATCATTAACAAACACGTAATGGCCAGACTCAGAGGAATACATACACATACCGTAAATCTCAGATAGGTTAGTGGCTATTTCTGTCACATGGTTTACTTGGTTATCGCCATCTACAGTAAATACGCTAATGCTATTAAGAGTACGGTTACTGGCAGTGATCCACGTATGGGTCTGGTTGTTTATACCTTGATGTTGGCGCACATCAACATTATTTAAACGCCCAACATTAAGCGATTGTACTTTGCTGCCAGCAAGGTCATAAACCATCAAGCCGCGGCGTTTATCTGTGCCTAAAATTAAGCTTTTTTTAGCGTCTTGCTGATTAATCCAAATAGCCGGATCATCTGCTGCATCACCAAACGCAGCAACCGGTGTAGTTTGTGCGCTGGCATGAAGGTGAGTCATCGCGACATTGTTTTGTGAAGTCGCTGTTTGCGCTGTGTAGTTAACGCTTGCTTGAATGTAAGCGCCTGTTTCATCATCAATTAATACCAGCTGGGCTTGACTGTCATTGATAAAGCTCGCTGCAACAGACTCTATTGTGTGCTCACCTGCCAGTGACCATTGGCTTAGCTTGTCTGTTTGAGCTTGGTAAGCATAAACCTTATTACCATCAGTGGCACTGAGCCATAAAGTACCGTCTTGTGATACCGATAGAGCCCCAATTTCACTGTTTAATTCGCCGTAGGGTTGTACCAAAGCCACAGGCTGCTTATTGGCATCAGATTCTGCATCCGCGTTAATGGCCCACACTCCGAGCTCTGCTTCACCCACATACAGGGTTTTTGTGTCGTCATTTACTGCACAACCTGAAGCCTCTGTGACTGCAGAGAACTCACGTACTGCGATATTTTTAGCTTGGTTAGTGGCTAAATCATAAATAACCGTTTCGCTGATCAAGCCGCGAACATCTGGCACAAATGCTGATACAGTTTTGTTATTGCTATTTTTAAATAAACACACGGCATCGGGCTGGGCTTGAGGTGGACTAATGCGGGTGAGTTCATTTAGCTGCCAAGTTTGGCCATTTTTTATAAGCTTAAAAATAACCACATTATCTTGGTTGTTATCTAGAGTTGCCAATAAAAATTGCTGCGCTGCTATTTTTTTCAGTGAAATTGACTCAAAGTTACCGGCGAGCAGCACACTGTCTTTCTCGTTATCGGCAAGTAATAAGCCTTGGCTTTCGCTCGCTATTAGCCATTGATTATTACCTAGCGATGCTGCTTGAGAGCCTTGCATGTTTTGTTGTGGGCCGAATAATTTGGTTTCAATGTCTGTTTTTTCAATATATGGTTTTGTAACTGCTGCATTATTTTGCGTATCGTTATTACGTGTACAGCCGCTTATAGTAGTCAATAGAAGTGCACTGCCAAGCACAGCTGAAATTGTATTTAGTTTAAAGTTCATTATTTTATCCTTTACTTATCTAGGTGCTTTTCAGTGCTAAAACGTACTTCACCAAGGTGGTTAATCGCGCTCATTGTTAGCGTTTCGCCATTGATAGAGATACTTAAAAAACCCGGTGTTGCTTCTGCGTAGCGGGTAAATTCACGTTGTTTGACAAACCGTGCTTCACTGCCACCACCAGAGACAAAGTGAGCCACCTTGCTATTTTTTGGTTGATTGTATTGCAAGTCATGCTCGTGCCCTGCGATATAAACGTGCACGTTATGGCGTTCTAAAATAGGTTCTAAAATGTCGCGAAGACCTTGGTTGCGACCAAAGCGTTTACCGCTAGAGTAGAGCGGGTGATGGCCAACAACAATTTTCCATTTTGCGTTACTGCCGGCAAGTTGGGTTTCAAGCCATGCCAATTGTGTTTGATAGCTTTGACCTTGGGTTGAGCGGTATTTTTCACGGGTTTTATATTCAGGTTGAATCGGGTTGGTATCTAAAAAAACCATTAACACTTGCTCGTTGTTTTCAAGTGCAAATGTTTTACTGTAGTACCTTGCTGGTAATTGCCAGCGCTGACTTTTTGCTGTGTAGTCAATTTGTGCTTGAGCATTACCAAGGTAATCGTGATTCCCCAAAACAACATACCAATCTTCAAATGTGTGAGGGCCGTGGTATATATTCTCAAAGGCTGATTGCCAAAGAGGATCGTTCACACTTGCCACACCATTTGGGTAAAAGTTATCGCCGGTCGAGACAACAAAATCGGCATCGGTTTGGTACATGGCGATTTCTAGCTGATGAGCCACCTCTTTTTGATAAAAGTGGCCGTTGTGTCCCCAATCACCAATAACCATAAAGTTAAGGCTATTAGGTAACGTAGTTAACTTGGCTATTTTTTGTTGTTGATATAGCGCATCTTTATAAATAACGGGCTCACCAGCACTAAGCGCTGATGAGCACAGTAGCGCGGCCATTATGAAAGACAATTTAAACATGTTTTAACTCCAAAAAAGCACGCGATGGCTTGCCAATACGTGCTTAAAATGACAATACGTGTGATTAAAATGCGTAACGTAGCATTACTTGAATCACAGGACCTGCTTCTTCAGACTCAAGCTCGTACTCATCAAAGTTACGATTATTTTGATCATCAAGAGAGTCAAACTTGTTGAAAACTTCATCTTTACTGGCATCAAGTAGGTTTGAACCAACTAGGCGAAGCGTTACATTTTCCCAGCGTTTTTCTACGAATAACTCTAAATCAGCACCATAAGAGGTTGTCACTTCTTCACCCACAAAGCGTCCGTATGCATCACCTTGATTACGGTACGTTGCACCAAATGATGCGCCAAGTGTTGGTAAATCTTGGATAAAGCCTACGTTATAAACATAATCAGATTGATCATTAAATTTACGCTTACCAAAGCTGTCTTCAACTTCACTGTCGAGCCAAGAGTAATTTAAGAAGATTCCAGTGTTAGGCATGTTCAAGGCGCTTAGTGGAGTTGATAAATCAAACTCAACACCTTGAACTGTGCCATCACCAGTATTTTGTGGTTGCAGTACAAATGTGCCTTCGCCTTCAGAGCCTTCAACACCGGTACTGGCAATTTCAATAAGGTCGCTAACGTCACGGTAAAATACGTTTACACCAACAACACCACTTTTACCTAAACGGTATTCGTAACCCAAATCGATCCCCCAAGATGATTCTGGCTTAAGGTTTGAGTTACCTAAAAAGTCATTATCGGCGAGCTCTTTTTCAAGTAAGGCGGGTGTCATGTAGTCAAAGTCAGGGCGGCGTAAGCTGCGAGCAACAGAGGCACTGACTCGTCCGTTATCGCTGATGCTATAACGAAAGTGAGCCGACGGTAAGAAAAAGTCATAATCATTCTCGGCAGTTACGCCTTCATTGGTATCAGTAATACTTGAATCAGTTGACTCCCAGCGCACCCCCATCTCCCACGAGAACACATCGGCTTCGTGTTTGATTAGCGCAAATAAATCAAAACGGTCTTCTTCTAGGGTATTAACGCCACCAGCCACTGGTTCAAAGGCGTTGTCAAAACCGGCAAGAGTCAGTGGATTCTTAGTAAATTGATCCCAATTGGTAAAGTCTTTTTCAAGCTCATCTTCAGCGACAAAAATAGCGGTATCGCGCTCTTTGCCTTGTATAAAAGCACCAAATTGAATTTCTTTTGAATCACCTACTAGTAAGCTGTGCTGCCATTGTAATGACCATTCTTTATCATCGATATCAACGGTTTCTTCTGCTTCTTCAAATACCATTGGAAGTTCTGAGGTATCAAGCTCAACTTCTTGTTCGTAAACAGACTCTTCAAAGCTGGCGTAACCCACTTTAAATTTACTGGTGCCGCCGAGCAGAGGTAATTCATAGCCAGAGTTAATGTTGTAGTTGGTTTGATTAATAAACGAAACGTTTGCGTTATCTGAGAGTAAATTACCCCCTTCAACAACAGAGCCTGATGTTGCCGTTGGGTTGTCGTATTCAAAAGAGCGCTCATCTTCGGTACGGTCGGTATCAACCCACATGGCGCTAATATCAAACTTACCGCCATTATCAAATACCTTCTCAAAGCTGGCATTTAAAGAGGTATCATCGCCATCACGGGTATCAGATTGATCTTCACGGTTATCAAAATCGTCTGTTGCGTAATTCGGGTTATTTTCAGGGCTATCACCATAACGTCTGCTTGATTTTTGTTTTGGGTTATAACGACCTTGTAAATTAGCGCCTAACAGTAAACGCCCGCCTGCAAACTCAGTGCCGTAAACGCCAGCAAAGCTCTCTTTTATTTCGCCATCATCATAACGTAAGCCACCAGCGCGAATATAACCGCCGTCTAAGCTATAGCCATCGCGTAGTACAATATTAAGCGTACCTGCTATGGCATCGGCAGAGCGGTTGGCACTAGATGAACGAATAATTTCTACACGCTCAATTAATTCTGCAGGAATACGGTCAACAAAGAATGAACGGTCAGCACCTGCGCCCGGAACTTCCTCGCCATTAATAAGTACTTTAGTGTAAGCAGGGCTTAAACCGCGCATACGTGCGCCGTCTGATTCCAGTACATCAGATAAAAAAGTAACACTAGGAACACGCTTTAATGCATCACCTGCGGTGAGTGGTTCAAAACGCTGGAAGTATTCTTGTGAGTATTCTAGCGTGGGCGCTAGTTCTTGCGAGCGGTTGCGATAACCAATCTCGCCATATACCACAAGTTCTTCAGAAACCTTTACTTCAGGTTCTCTTGGTGATGTTTGTTCTTGTGCATTCACGCTAACACTAAATTGGCTCAGTGCTAATGCCGCCACAACAGCATTTAACTTAAATTGTTTCATTGATTTGCTCCGGTTGTCCTTGGTTTGGTGAGCAAACTAAAAAAAGTTAATGACGCTAATGTGACAGTTTTACCGTTAATTCCTGACAAAACGCCAACTTAGTGCTTTTTAAACAGACATTTGAGCTGTTTAAACACGGCTCCAGCGCACTAAAGATGGTTATTACTAGGTTAAATACCTATAAATTTTAATCTCAATGTCATATCAATGAGCCAATATGACCCTGACGAACACAGCATGACTAAGCTAGCATGCAGACCAACATAGACTAAAGAAGCCACCCTAATGCGATATAACCCATTTACCAACCATGCAAAATTAACCAACACCATCATTATATTGTTAGTTATTGCTGTAGCAATATGTACTTATTTTGGCGAACTTAAGCAATGGCAAGACATTGCGTGGCTCGATATTGTCGGTGAGGGCGGGATTGTGTTGATGACTCTCAGCTGGATAGTTGCATTACTTATTTCACGTCCGCCAGGCAAAGTAACCACCTTATTGGTGCTAGGTTTGGGTTTGTTTATGTTCTCCGCCACGCTCGATTTACTCGATGAGTGGTTAAAACAACCACCACAATTATGGCTCACTTGGTTTGAATCACTGCCAGCGCCGTTTGGTATGTCGCTTACCAGTGTTGGGCTTTATTATTGGCATCAAGAACAATTTGTTTTAAATCGTCAATTGCGTCGTCGAGAAGCGCATCTGCGAGAGCATGAAAAAGTCTGTCCTGTAACAGGGTTATACCGAGTTAACTACTTACATTCACTGATGCAGCAACGCCAAACAGAGCAGCAATCCGCCACTTTAGGTGTTATTGATATTCGTGATTTTGCAAAGTTTAATGCGCAGTTTGGTTTTAGTGAAGGCGATAGGTTACTACGAGAAATTAGTGATTTATTAGTAATGAATTGCCGATTAAACGATGTGCTATGTCGCTATGCCGGTGATTGCTTTATTGTACTTATGCCGAATACCAGCCAAAGCCAAGCCAAAGAGCTATTAGCGCAAATGAAAGCGGCGCTTAATCACTGTGCGTTTAAAGTCGCAAAAAGCAAAGGTGCACAGTTTCAGCATATTTTAACCGCCACCATGGCAATGGATTTAGAGCAAGATCCAGTGCAGCAAACCAGCCAGCTACATCAACAATTACAACAACAAAAGGCGCTTGTAGGTGCAGCAGTATATTAGCTTAGACGATAAATACCTCAGCGCCGAGGGGATTATCACTGCGCTGGTGGAGCTTGCTCAAGGACGAGGGATCCCGTTGCATAAATTGCTGCGTGGTACGGGTATTTTTGAGCAAGATTTATATGACCTATCACAGCGTTTTAGTTTATCGCAGTTATTGGCTTTAATTAGCCAGTTTAAAACCTTAATGAAGAGTAACGACAGTGGTTTTTTACTGGGTCATCAATTGGTTAATGATGTTAGCCCTGCAGTGCAAAGTGTGCGTTTAAGCCCAAGTTTAGGTATGGCTTTGAAGCAATTACAACAAATTCGCACTGTTATTGCGCCTTTATTTTTTACCCGTAAGCATATTTTTCAAGACGATTTTTATCTGTACTTGCAACCGAGTATCGGTATGGACGAGTCATTAAAAAATTATTGTTTTGAAATATATAGTGCCGCGTTAATTAGCTTACTTAAAAGAGTGAGTGATCACTACCCACAGTGTTATTTTGATTTTACCTGTAAGCGCCCGCGGCATATTCAAGAGTATGAGCAGCACTTAGGCTTACGGGTTCGGTTTGAACAACCCTACACCCGTTGGCACTTTAATAAACAATTACTTAAGTGCTCAAACCCAGAGTCAAGCCCATTGCGGTGGCAGCAGTGCATAGCGCAAAGTCCATTGCCTAAAAATGTATCTTTGTCTTTTGTTGAGGCGGTTTGCCTATCCATTTACCACAATACAAACAATAATCTCGTTAGTACTGCAGAGCAATTTGCTATGAGCTCGGCGACTTTTAAGCGCAAACTGAAACAGCATGGTTTTAGTTATTCACAATTACAAGATGAACAAAACAAACTTAAAGCGCTTTATTTACTGGGGGTGTGTCAGCAAGGCAATGAAGAAGTCGCGATGCGTTTAGCATTTTATGATATTCCTAATTTTCGCCGTGCATTTAAGCGTTGGACAGGTATTACGCCGAGTCAGTTAAAAGTATAATTAAAAACTGGCAGCTTGCTCTATAACAATGCCATGGCGCTTTGCAAGGCGCTGATGATCTCTGTCATAACCTCCGCCAATCACAGTGGCTACAGGGGTGTTATTTGCTAGGCAACGCTTAAGTACTAAGTGGTCGCGCTTTTCTATACCTTGCCAACTAATATCCAGTTTACCTAAGCCATCCTCTTGCCAAATATCAACGCCAGCATCATACAAAACCAGATCTGGGTTAAGCTCGTTCAATAAAAATTGCAGGGTATCGTCAACAATACCTAAGTATTCAGCGTCTTGTATATTATTGGCTAAACCAATATCTAAATCGCTAGGGGACTTTCTAAATGGGAAGTTTTTCTCACAATGTATTGAACAGGTAAACGCATAAGGTTGATGAGCCAGCATGGCTGCGGTGCCATCACCTTGGTGAACATCTAAATCAAAAATCAGTACGTTAGTCACTTCACGGTTTTGAATTAACGTCTGTGCGGTAAAAGCTAAATCGTTCACCATACAAAAACCCGAGCCAAAATCACTGTGGGCATGGTGAGTGCCGCCCGCTAAATGGCACGCAAGCCCACTTTTAAGCGCTAAACGCGCAGTTTGCAGTGTCCCTAATGGGGCGGTAAATGTGCGGTTCATTAGTGCTTGTGACCAAGGTAGGCCTATACGGCGCATGGCTTTTTCATCTAGGCGGTTATGCCATAAATCGTGAATGTAGTTTTCACAGTGTACTATTTCTAACTCTTCAACACGACCATGTGGTGGCTCAATGATATTATCGCCAGCTAACCCTATTGTTTTAACATGCTGGTATAGCTGCGCAAATTTACTCATTACAAAGCGGTGTTTGGGATCAAAACTAAACGAGTAATTAGGATGATAAACTAAAGGTAGATTGGGATTTAAATTCATATCTGCGTCGTTTAATTATTTTTGGTTATGGTAATCAACTTCACGCAGTGCGTCTATTTATGTTTGGTAAATAAGCGTTTCAAGCTCACGGTGTAATAATGTTTCATCAGCAAGGTTTAATTCAACCAAGCGCTTTAAATGCGTAATGCTGTCTATATCAATGTTATGACATTTAAGACCAATATGATTTTCTTCTATATGACGAATAACCACCGGCATTTTTATTTCAATATCGCTTTGTGGCAAGGTAAAACGTAATATTGCTTCGTCATTTTTGTTGCCTGCAAAGGCATCGCTTTTAGTGATCAGTGCACCATGTAAAGAAATATCTAATAGGGTACATGCATACTGGGAGCTAGCCGTTTCCAATTGCGCTGCTGTAGAGAACATAATACGAGAAAATTGCCGACGGTTTTGCATAATAATCTTATAAAGTTGTTATTTATAATAAGCATAGCTGGTAATGCTCAACACGCCAATTTGCTCAAAGATAAAAATAGCTCGCATAAAAAAGCCCCGCATAAAATGCAGGGCTTTTAACTTATTAACGGTGGCTGTTAGCCAATTTTTTTGTACTTAATACGCTTAGGCTGTGCAGCTTCTGCGCCAAGGGTCTTTTTAAGCCATTCTTCGTACTCAGTGTAGTTACCATCAAAGAAGTTAATTTGGCCTTCGTCACGGTAATCTAAAATGTGTGTAGCAATACGGTCAAGGAACCAACGGTCATGCGAGATACACATGACACAACCAGGGAATTCTAAAATAGCATTCTCAAGAGCACGTAATGTTTCAACATCCAAGTCATTGGTTGGCTCATCCAGAAGCACCACGTTGCCGCCTGCTTTTAACAGCTTAGCTAGGTGTAAACGGTTGCGCTCACCACCTGAAAGGTCTTTAACAAACTTTTGCTGATCGTTACCTTTAAAGTTAAAACGGCTAACATAAGCACGGCTTGGGAACTCAAAGTTACCAATTTTTAGTACATCTTGGCCGTCAGAGATTTCTTGGAATACCGTTTTGCTTTCGTCCATGTTGCCACGGAACTGATCAACAGTTGCCAGTTCTACTGTTTCACCAATGCTGATATTACCGCTATCTGGCTGCTCTTCACCGCTTAGCATTTTGAATAGCGTTGATTTACCTGCACCATTGGCACCAATAATACCCACAATAGCGCCTTTAGGCATGCTAAAGCTTAAGTCATCAATTAAAACGCGGTCGCCAAAGCTTTTACGTAAGTTGTTTACTTCTAATACTTGGTCACCTAAACGTGGGCCAGGTGGAATAAACAGCTCGTTGGTTTCGTTACGTTTTTGGTAATCAGACTGTTGTAGCTCGCTAAACTGTGCCATACGCGCTTTTGATTTAGCTTGACGACCTTTAGGATTTGAACGCACCCATTCAAGTTCTTGAGCAATTGATTTTTGACGTGCTTTTTCAGATTTTTGCTCTTGCTGTAAGCGGGCATCTTTTTGCTCAAGCCAAGACGAGTAGTTACCTTCCCACGGAATACCTTCACCACGGTCAAGCTCTAAAATCCAGCCAGCAACATTATCAAGGAAGTAACGGTCATGCGTTACTGCCACAACGGTGCCTTCGTAGTCATGTAAGAAGCGCTCTAACCAGGCAACCGACTCAGCATCTAAGTGGTTAGTTGGCTCATCGAGAATAAGCATGTCTGGCTTTTCAAGTAACAAACGACAAATAGCAACACGACGACGCTCACCACCCGATAGGTGCTCAATTTTAGCATCCCACTCAGGTAAACGCAGTGCATCGGCAGCACGCTCTAATACGTTATCGATATTATGACCATCATGCGCTTGAATAATCGCTTCTAATTCACCTTGCTCTTTTGCCAGTGCGTCAAAGTCAGCGCCTTCCATTGCGTATTCGTTATACACTTCGTCAAGGCGGTTAAGGGCATGTTTTACTTCACCCACAGCTTCTTCAACAATTTCACGAACTGTTTTGCTTTCGTCCAAAACAGGCTCTTGCGGCAAGTAACCAATTTTAGTGCCTGGTTGAGGGCGAGCTTCACCTTCAAAATCTTCATCAACACCTGCCATAATGCGTAGTAATGATGATTTACCAGAACCATTTAGACCTAGCACACCAATTTTTGCGCCTGGGAAAAAATGCAACGAAATATCTTTTAAGATAGTGCGTTTTGGTGGCACAACCTTAGATACTCGACTCATCGAGAATATAAACTTATCAGGTAAAACCATAGAAGAAGCCTTCAATAATAATAAAAATTTCAATGCTGTATTGTAGTGGCTCACAGGTGAAACAGTCAACGAATGGGGCTGTTTTAAAGTACATATTCAATTTGTACAAAACGCGTGAATAAATTTCATTTAGACATCTATACATCTAGAGGTTGATATTTTTCACATTCTGTTCATAATGAGAGCGTATTAATTCTCGGTTTTTATGAGCAGGAGCTTTAAGAATGCCAATTACAGTAGAAGACGAATTGCCAGCTATTGCACGTTTACGTCATGAAAACGTGTTTGTAATGCCAAAAACACGTGCAAAAACGCAAGAAATACGCCCTATGCGTTTGGCTATTCTTAATCTTATGCCTAATAAAGTAGAAACCGAAGTACAGTTTATTCGCTTGTTGGCTAATTCTCCGCTGCAAGTAAATGTTGAGCTATTGCGCCTAGACACGCACCGTAGCAGTAGTAACTCAGAGCAACACTTAGATACCTTTTATCGTTATTTCTCAGAAGTGAAAGACAACAACTATGATGCACTATTAATTACCGGTGCGCCGCTCGCACATTTAGAGTATGAAGAGGTGGCGTATTGGGAAGAATTCAAAGTGATTATTGATTGGGCCGAGCAGCATGTAACCTCTACCTTGTTTTCTTGCTGGGCTGCCCACGCGGCTTTATATCACCGTTATAATTTAAAGCGCGATTTAAAAGAAAATAAACTGTGTGGGGTGTTTACCCATCAATGCTACTTTGCCCATGGTGCACTTACCCGCGGCTTTGACGATACCTTTTTAGTGCCGCACTCACGCTATGGCCACATAGATATAAATAAAATAAACGCCTGTGAAGAGCTGGTGGTATTAGCGGGCTCTGAACGAGTCGGGGCTTATTTACTTAAAAATAAATCGGGCAGCCAAGTGTTTATTACCGGCCACCCAGAATACGATGCCGACAGTTTAAAAGCCGAATATGAGCGCGATTTACAAAAAAGCCCTGATGCGCCAAAGCCCGAAAACTATTTTCCTGATGACGATGCCAGCAAGCAACCATCTAAAACATGGCAAAGCCACGCGTTTTTGCTGTTTTCAAACTGGTTAAATTATTACGTTTACCAAACCACACCCTATGATATTAACTTAGTTAGCCAAGACGTAAGGACTAACAACTATGCCGAATAATCCTCAAAACAATAAGCATCAAGAGCTGAGCGCTGCGCTCAAACAGCGCATTTTAATTTTAGATGGTGCAATGGGAACCATGATCCAAGCGCATAAGCTTGAAGAGCAAGACTACCGTGGTGAACGTTTTAAAGATTGGCACGTGCTTATTAAAGGCAACAACGATTTATTAAGCCTAACCAAGCCAGAAATTATTACTGATATACACCGCAGCTTTTTAGCCGCTGGTGCCGATATTATCGAAACTAACACCTTTAACTCTACCACCATTTCGATGGAAGATTACGACATGGCGAGCATAAGCCGTGAAGTCAATTTAGAGTCGGCTAAGTTAGCCCGCGCTTCATGTGATGAATTTAGCGCCAAAACCCCAGAAAAACCGCGCTATGTAGCCGGTGTGTTAGGGCCAACGTCTAAAACCTGTTCGTTATCGCCGGATGTAAACGACCCCGGCTATCGTAATATCACCTTTGATAAGTTAGTGACTGCGTATGTTGAGTCAACCCTTGCGCTTATGGAGGGCGGTGTAGATATTATTTTAATCGAAACCATATTCGACACGCTTAATGCAAAAGCCGCCTCGTTCGCAGTAGAAGAAGCGTTTGAACAAGCAGGGCGCACATTGCCAGTGATGATTTCAGGTACTATTACCGATGCCTCAGGCCGTACGCTTTCAGGGCAAACAACCGAAGCATTTTATAACTCTATTCGCCATATTAAGCCGCTTTCAATCGGCTTAAATTGCGCCCTTGGGCCAGATTTACTGCGCCAATACGTTGAAGAGCTATCGCGTGTGTGCGAAACCTTTGTCTCTGTTCACCCTAACGCGGGCTTACCTAATGAGTTTGGAGAATACGACTTAGAAGCAGACGACATGGCAAAAGAGATCATAGATTGGGGTAAATCGGGCTTTATTAATATTGTTGGCGGTTGCTGCGGCACTACGCCTGCGCACATTCGTGCCTTTGCCAAAGGGCTTGAAGGCACAGCACCACGAAAATTACCTGAGCTTGAAGTGCGTATGCGTTTATCAGGCCTAGAAGCCTGTAACTTAAATTAAGGAGCCGCCAATGACCCAACAAATTGCAGTATTTACCAATGTCGGCGAGCGTACTAACGTAACTGGCTCGGCGATGTTTAAACGTTTGATCATGGAAGAAGACTACGAGACCGCCCTTAATGTGGCCCGCGAACAAGTAGAAAATGGCGCACAGGTTATTGATATCAACATGGACGAAGCCATGCTGGACTCAAAAGCGGCCATGGTTAAGTTTTTAAACTTAATTGCCTCAGAGCCTGATATTTCTAAAGTACCTATAATGGTCGACTCCTCTAAATGGGAAGTAATAGAAGAAGGCCTAAAGTGTATTCAAGGCAAGGCCATTGTTAATTCCATTTCACTAAAAGAGGGTGAAGAGCCGTTTATTCGCCAAGCTAAAATTATAAAACGCTTTGGCGCCGCCGCTGTTGTGATGGCATTTGATACCGACGGCCAAGCCGATACTGCAGATAGAAAATACGAAATATGCGAACGTAGTTACAGAATATTAGTCGACGAAATTGGCTTTCCGCCAGAAGACATTATATTCGATCCCAATATATTTGCCGTTGCCACCGGCATAGAAGAGCACGACAACTACGCCGTAGAATTTATTGAAGGCACCCGCCGTATTAAGCAAAACTTACCGCACTGTAAAGTGTCGGGTGGGGTATCAAACGTATCGTTTTCGTTTAGAGGTAATAACCCAGTACGTGAAGCGATTCACTCGGTGTTTTTATACCATGCTATAAAAGCGGGTATGGATATGGGCATAGTAAACGCAGGGCAGCTTGCGGTTTACGACGACATCCCCGAGGAACTTCGTAAAGCCGTAGAAGATGTAATTCTTAACACCGACTCAGGTGCGGGCGAGCGCCTTGTTGAACTTGCGCCTAAATATTCAGGCATGGCACAAGCTGAGCGGGTAGAAGATTTAGAATGGCGCACTTGGCCTGTAGAGAAGCGCTTGGAGCATGCCCTTGTAAAAGGCATAACCACCTTTATAGATGAAGATACAGAAGAGTGCCGTGCTGGCGCCGATAAACCTATTCACGTCATTGAAGGGCCACTCATGGATGGCATGAACGTGGTTGGGGATTTATTTGGTGCCGGTAAAATGTTTTTACCCCAAGTGGTTAAATCGGCTCGTGTGATGAAGCGAGCCGTAGCCTACCTTGACCCATTCATTGAAGCCGAAAAAGAAGAAGGCGCCACCAACGGTAAAATTGTTATGGCTACCGTAAAAGGTGACGTGCATGACATAGGTAAAAACATCGTAGGCGTAGTACTACAATGTAATAACTACGAAGTAATCGACCTTGGGGTAATGGTACCAGCAGATAAAATACTGCAAACCGCCATTGACGAAAAAGCCGATATTATAGGCCTTTCAGGTTTAATTACCCCATCGCTTGATGAAATGGTACACGTAGCCAAAGAAATGAAACGCCGAGGCTTTGAGCTACCGCTCATGATTGGTGGGGCAACCACCTCAAAAGCGCATACCGCAGTAAAAATAGAGCCGCAGTACGACAAAGGCGTGGTGTATGTAAATAACGCCAGCCGCGCTGTGGGTGTAGTGTCTAACTTACTTTCTAAAGAGCATAAAGCAGAATTTTTAGCTAAAACCACCGCCGAGTACGACAAAGTACGCGAACAACAAGCACGCAAAAAGCCGCGCTCAAAACCAGTTACCATACAGCGCGCCCGCGATAATGCTGCAAAGCTCGATTGGGATAACTACACACCACCCGTGCCGAAAAAGCTGGGCGTGACCGAGTTTAAAAATGTATCAATCGCGACTCTACGCAAATACATAGACTGGACGCCGTACTTTATGACCTGGTCAATCGCCGGTAAATATCCGCGCATAATGACCGACGAAGTAGTGGGTGAACAAGCACAAAGCTTGTTTAAAGACGCCAACGACATGCTCGATGAGCTTGAAAAGTCAGGCACTTTGCAGCCATTGGGTGTAATTGGTTTATTCCCTGCAAACCGTGTGGGCGATGATATAGAAATTTACACCGACGAAACGCGAAAAGAGCTATTAACTACCTCATGCCATTTACGTCAGCAAACCGAAAAAACCGACTTTGCTAACTACTGCCTAGCCGATTACATTGCGCCAAAAGGCACACCCGATTACTTTGGTGCGTTTGCGGTAACAGGCGGTTTAGAAGAGGACGACCTCGCCAATGCGTTCGATGCCAAGCAAGACGACTATAATAAAATAATGGTAAAAGCCGTAGCCGACAGACTCGCTGAGGCGTTTGCCGAATACTTGCACGAACAAGTGCGTAAAGAGTATTGGGGTTATGCACCGGATGAAAACCTGGGTAACGATGAGCTAATCCGCGAAAACTACCAAGGTATTCGCCCAGCACCGGGTTACCCAGCGTGCCCAGAGCACACTGAGAAAAAGAAAATTTGGCAGTTACTCGATACTGAAAAACGCATTGGTATGCAGCTCACCAGCTCGTACGCCATGTGGCCAGGTGCTGCGGTGTCGGGTTGGTACTTTTCACACCCACAAGCAAAATACTACGCCGTAGCGGCAGTACAACGTGACCAAGTGGAAGACTACGCCAAGCGAACAAATATGACGCTCGCAGAAGCCGAAAGGTGGTTATCGCCTAACTTGGGGTATGAGCCGGAGTAAAGCGAAGTGGTTAAATAGCGAAGCGGTCAGTTTTTAGCTGTCAGCTATCAGTTAAAACAAAAACGAGCCAAGTTAGGCTCGTTTTTTATTTTTGTATCTTTTTATCGCAATAAATATCGATAACTCAATTGTTTACATAATAGGCATTAGATGTGACTATTGAATGAATTGAACGTGTAGTCTAGGTATTAATTTTTTGGACTAAGCATAAAGAATACTAAGTTTTAGTTACTCTAATTAAGGAATTATAATGCAGACAATTACGGAAGATCAGCTATCTCTTGAATATTACGGTGCAGCAGTTGAAAAAGGGCAGCTAAAAGCGAAAGATGTTGCTCGCTATATTTTAGCACTAGATGAATTTATGAACGTGATTACAACAGAAGCTTATGGTAAAGATGCATCGCTATGTATGGATGTCTCAGGTTTTAGAGGGCAATCATTTGATATTGATTTTTTACTACAGGTGGTAGGTTTATCCTCTGGAGCATTATTTTGTACTAGCTCCCCCAAAGACCTTATTACTCTGGCTACTGACTCAATTAAATTATGTATTCATTTAGCTGGCAATCAACCGAAGCAGTGCACACCAGATAGTAATGCGAATACAGTTAATATCGAAAACTCTAATGGTCATACTCAGGTATTTCATATTCAAACGCTAAACGTTCTTTCTGATCCAAAAGCTGCTAATTCGTTAGATACATTTATTAGGGAGCCTTTGGTTAAAGGATTAAGCGAAGTAAAGTTAAAATCTTCAAAGTTTGATATCCAAACTAAAGCTTCGGCTAATGATGCTGAATTTTTTAAACCTCTTGATTTCGATTTACCAATTTCAAAAAATACAATTACTACAGGTTTAACGATTGAATCTCCATCCTTTAAAGATGGAAATAAGTGGAAATTATTTGATGGACAGTCCAGTTTTTATGCAGAAATTACTGATAGAGAGTTTATTGATACTGTTGATAAGGGAGAGAGGTTTGGAAAAGGGGATCTATTAATAGTTGAAATGGAAATAATTCAGACTAAAACACCGCAAGGTTTGAAGATCGAAAAACTTATTACGAAAGTTACCGATCATAAAGAAGCGCCTCAACAGAAAGGTATGTTTTAAGATTTTAGGTCAAAGTATTAGCACATAACGAAAGTCAAAATTGAAGGTTTTTTAATGAAGTATCTAAATTACATATTGCTTTGCCTATCCCTATTTTTCACATCGAACACATTTGCGCTTGAGCAAAAGTATCACGAGAGTGTTTTACCTGTTATTACTGCTTTTAAAATGCATGATAAAACTGCGATTGCTGCGCATATTCGCTACCCTCTAAAAAGGCAATATCCATTGCCCGACATTAAAAATGAAGTTGAGTTTATTACCCGCTTTGATGAAGTGTTTGACGAAGAACTTGTTGGCGTTATTGCCAGTTCAAATATTGATACTGATTGGGATAAAGTGGGTTGGCGCGGCATTATGCTCAATAACGGCATAGTGTGGGTAGACAAAGACGGCAAAATTATTTCTGTGAATACACAAAATGCCACTGAGCAAGTGCGTGTTGAAAAGCTAATTTCTCAAGATAAACAATCACTCCATTCAAGTATTAAAACCTTTCAAAAACCAATACTCGATTGGGACACAGCAAAATACCGAGTTCGTGTTGATGATTTAGGCGATGGAAACTTCCGTTATGCGTCGTGGAGCATTGATAAAAGCCCAAGCGATAAGCCTGATATCGTTTTAATTAATGGTGATATTACCTTTGAAGGTAGTGGCGGCAATCATCACTATACGTTTAAAAACGGACGTTACAGTTACGTATTGCAAGTAACTGTAATTGGTTGTGATACCTCACCACCAGGTTGGCTTGAAGTATATAAAGACGATAAGTTGTTATTGTCTGACGCTGTGATAAGTGCAGTTAATAAAGCTAATTAAGTTTCTAGTGAAGAGCGGCTATTTTTAACTTACTGTGAAACGTAAACTGCGATCGAGAGAGGGAACTAGCTATGAAAACAATCGGCATGCTCGGAGGTATGAGTTGGGAGTCAACAGCCAGCTATTACAAAGTTTTAAACGAAGGCGTTAAAAACTCATTGGGTGGACTACATAGTGCCAAAATTTGTATGGTGAGCGTCGATTTTGCAAAAATTGAAGCGCTACAGCATCAAGGTGATTGGCAACAAACAGCTAAGTTACTCACCAAGGCAGCTAAATCTGTAGAGGCTGGTGGTGCCGAGTTTTTACTTATTTGTACCAACACTATGCATAAAGTGGCCGATGAGATTGCCAGTAATATTACTATTCCTATTTTGCATATTGCCGATGCCACCGCTGAGCAACTAAAGCACGATAACATTACGCGAGTAGGGTTGTTGGGAACGCAATTTACAATGGAGCAAAACTTTTACAAAGAGCGTTTAACTAATAAGCATAACATTGAGGTATTAATACCTGAGCCTAATGAGCGAAAGCGAGTGCACGAGGTTATTTATTCGCAGTTATGCCAAGGGATTATTGATGACGATTCGCGAGCTGATTATATACGCATTATAGAGCGATTATTTGCACAAGGCGCGCAGGCCATCATTTTAGGCTGTACTGAAATCGCCTTGTTGGTAAAGTCACAACATACGCAGGTTCCGCTTTACGACACCACCAAAATACATGCCGAGGCAGCAGTGAAGTTAGCACTGGCAAAATAGTTAAGCTTGAGATAACAAAAAAACCGCCAATTGGCGGTTTTTTATTAGCAAGTAAAGCTGTTAACACGCTTATATTAATGACCTTTCTCAAAGTCATTTACTTCGCGCTCGGCTTAACTTCCTTTAACCTATACATCTGAAGCTTTAATTATTGTATTTTATATAGGCTTGTTTATCATATGAGGTCTATTTACAAAGGCATGTGAATATTTAAGCTTATAGGGAATCATGTAGCAACCCTCCACAAAATGTTCACGGCCTATTTTTAAGGCTTCTTGTTTATGTCATTTTTAACGACACTTAAAAAGTTTGGTAATCATATTGGTGCTTACAAAGTGCACTTGTGCCCTGAGGTGAAAGGCCAAGTTAGTGAAAAGGGCAAGCCTTTATCTAATGTGAGAATAGACAGAGTATTAAATTTTTCTGATGGCAAATGTGCTGAAGATTTCACTTACACCGATAAGAACGGAAGTTTCTTACTACCTGAAATTAATATCCGTTCTAATCAACCAGCAGTCCCACTTGCTGAGATTTTTACTTCTCAAGCTATTTATTTATCCTACAATCATGAAGAATATTGCCTTTGGGGTTCCAGATTGTCAGGCGCTAAATACCGAGAGGAATATGCAAAAAAATTAAGGCAATTAATAGCCGATACCACTGATGAAAAGGTTCTTTTTAAATTTGAGAATAAAAAAACTGAAGGCTATAAATTTGAAGCTTTAAGTATCTGTCGTTGGTCTGATGATTTTGAAGTAGTGGAAAAAAATGCTTATTTTGACCTTTCAGAAATTGAAACGGATGAAAATTAATAAAACAAAACCTAAATTATAAGGAAATATTGATGAATGTTTTAAGCCCTGCAATAGCTGCTAACTTTGCTGCTATCTCATACGAAAGCCTTGATAAAAGAGGCTTAAGAGCTAATCCATATTTTGAAAGGATTAGCTCTTTATTTTCATTCGAATCAGAATCTATAAAAGGTGTAAGTGGTTCTATTCTTGAGCGAGTTTTTAATCACTCGACCAATTTTGGCTGTATTGCAAAAGGTAAGAAGGGTGCATATGAAGATGATTATGTTTTAGCTTTACGTGGCACGGCAAAAATACGTGATGTTGTTACTGACTTACATTGTGGTTTAAGTACTTGTAGTAATAATCAACCTGTACATGCAGGCTTCAACCATACATTTAACTCTTTCAAAAATCAGTTAGAGCTGTATTTTAAACAAAGCACTAAGAAAAAATTAAACATTCATGTTGTAGGTCATAGTTTAGGTGGTGCTTTAGCAAACTTAGCTGCTAACTGGTTAAAGCAACGTTTTGGAGCGAATGTAAAATTATATACTTTTGGTGCGCCGCGAGTTGGTTATAATAGTTTTGCAGTAAAAACTGAGTCCGCAACAGATAATAGCATTTATCGTTGTGTACATGCAGCCGACCCAGTTCCTTTAGTGCCTGTGTGGCCATTTATGCATACGGAGCAAGAATATATTTTACACGGTGCTGCCACTATTACTCCAAAAGCACATAGTATGACTAAGGATACGCCAGGATATTTGCATACAGCTAGCAACTTCAAAAGTTATTCTGCTATTAACAAGGGAATGGAAAAACGAATTCAAGAAGAGGTAAGGCTTGATTATGATAGACGACTCGAATGTAGCCGCACCTCTAAATGGGCTCGGAAAATTGGTGCAGCTTTAATTACTCATTTACGTGAGACTGGTAAATTATATGCGATACAAAATCATTTTTCGAACGCTCTCACAGTATACGATCAGATAGCTAAAGCATTAGCTGATAGCATTGATTTTTCTAAAAATTGTACTAAAGATGTAAAAGGGATTTTAGGGCATATGCTGACATTTTGTGGCTATCCATTTCAGGTGATTTCTTTTACTTACGCTTCTATTAGGCATATTTTGCAATTAATGCTTAAAAATATTTTTGCACTTGCTGGCGAAGCGCTAGCATTAGCAAAACCTTCCTAGAATTAAGGTATACAAAAAACCGCCAATTGGCGGTTTTTTATTAGCAAGTAAAGCTGTTAACACGCTTTATTTTAATGGCCTTTCTCAAAGTCATTTACTTCGCGCTCGGCTTCCTCTTTCGATTTACCGTATTTTTGCTGAATTTTACCAACAAGCTCGGTACGGCTACCTTCAATTTTATCTAAATCATCGTTGGTAAGATCGCCCCATTTTTGCTGCGCTTTACCTTTAAGTTCTTTCCAGTTTCCTTCGATACGATCGCTATTCATAATTAGCTCCTTATTAAGAGTGATGATTTTTCATTTTAAAAGCGTTACTAATAAAATGATTTTTAACGTTCACTTATAAAGTTGCAAAGGCTATACCAGAAAATAAAACTTTTAATTTCATTTATATATCAACTGCTTATGGTTTTTTGATGCGTAAAGTCTTTTAGCTGGTGGCGAGCTTTATAAAAATTCTGCAGGGTGGCTTGTAATTATTGCAGGGACTGTGACTTCAGGGGCTGTTACTTCAAGGGGGATTATTGCAAGTACACTGTGCTGGTTTTTATAAGTACAAAAAAAGCGAGCTATTAAAGCTCGCTTTGGTGTTTAATAAAGGAATTAATGTCTAAAGCTTGGCATTAGCGCAGGAATGCCTGGCAGCATACCTACCAGTGCCATTACACCGGTTAATAACACAAACATAATAAGTGGGATGATCCAGCGGCTCATTCGTGATAAATCAGCACTTCTTTCTTTACAGCCAATAAGGCCCAAGTTATCCAAAAGCATAGTCAGTGACCAACCAAATGCAGGGTTTACTAAGCTTGAGGCAAACACCACAATAGCTGCCGACTGCGTGGTTTTACCTTCACGGGTCATTTCCATACCCGCTTCAAGTAGTGGAATAAACACCCCTACAATTAAGGCAACACATAATACTGGCTGCCAAATAGCTAAGTCCATTGGATAGCCCCAAACACCCGCGATAATACAAAATAACGCAGTTAAAATAGCGCCTGCAGGAATAGGGCGTTTTGCAATAGCAGCAGGAACAATGTAAGTGCCCCAAGATGATGCAAAGTTAGCACCGCCTAATAGCGAGCCAAAGGTTTGTCTTGTTGATGCGCTAAGCATGGTATCGTCAATATTCATTTGTACTTTTTCAGTACGCTCTGGGTAACTAATTTTTTGAAATACTTGATGGCCTAAAAAGTCAGGCGACCACATAGCAACCGCTAAAACTGCAAAAGGAAGTACAACTACAAAGCTTTCAGCGGTTGGTAAACCAAGCATCCAACCAGTGTTTTCCCCCCACCAGTACATAGGGTTCATGTTTGGTAAGCCTGGAGCTGTATGAAACTCAAACGGTGCGCCCAATGCAAAAGCAGTAAAACCACCAATTAAACAGCTCAGTGGCACGGCTAACCAGCGTTTTTTGTAATGCTCCAATAAAGCATAAAGTAAAATTGTGGCTAAGATTACGATAAAAGCAATATGGGTCATTTGAATTTCTTCAGCCCATGCAAACAGCTTTTTAACTTGTGAAATGGTACCCACAAAGCCTAAATAGAGGAGTAGGCCACCACACACCCCTTTACTGGTGAGCTTGGCCATGAGGCTGCCGCCTTTACTAAATGCTAATATCAATCCAAAGGCACCTATGAGTAAACCAAAGGCCATAGGGTGTCCGCCTGCGGCAACTACAATAGGAATTAATGGAATGAGTGGGCCATGAGTACCCGCTAAGTTAGCGGTCGGTAAAATAAAGCCCGAAAATAGTAAAATAAATAGCGAAACAATTAAAAGTTCGTAGCGTACGTTTTCAAGTACAAAGCCATCACTTAAACCCAAAGGGCCTGCAAACGTGGCAGCAATGGCTGCAACCATGACTACTTTCCCTATAGTAGCGGCCATCGCAGGAATGGTGTCTTCAAATTCAAAGCGATAATCTCTAAATGGTAAATTTGGACGCCAGCGTTTTGGCTGCATAATTTGCAGTTCGTGCTCTAGGTAAGCGTCGCGGCTTTCAAACTCAGAGCTGGGCTTATGAAGATTTTCATAGCTATCGGACACGGTTTGAGTATCCGCTCCTGGTATAGCATCAGATGAATTATCATCTAGCGGCTTGGTGGTCATGACTTCTCCTGCAACTTAGTTGCTAACTCAAAATAAAAATACAGCTTTTACAAAGCAAATGAACATTGAGTGCGCAGGGTAAAACAGCTTGCTACAGATTGTAATTAGGCAAAAGGTCGTGCATAGCCCAGTTTAACGCTTTGTAAGTGTTAACAAAAATGGCAAAGGGATGTGTTGTAACTGGCTTGTTAAATCTAAAAGATATTTAAATTCAATGTCTTATGTTTTTGTTTTTACAGTGTGATCTTGCCATGCAGAATAGCAAAAAGGTCATAAAATCAGCAGGTTCAGCAGCAATCATTCTTTAGTCTAATAAAGGTGGCGTTAGCCGCTATTTGCTTATTATAAATACAATTAGCCGCAAAGTTGCACAAAAGCTAACAATACTAAGCTTTAACGGAACGACTATTTTTGGACTCAAGATAGGATTTTGAAAGGTAATAATAGGAGTAAAGTAAAAATATGGCGTAAAGTGACTAAACAAGAAAAAGCCTTTATGTAACGTATTTATAAAGGCATTTCTGGGTACGCTTGTTTGTTTTCACCGCCAGTTAAACGCTGTAACAACCGACGTTGGCTTGACAGTAATTGCCCTGAGCGTTCATTCATTATTTTGCAGGTTTTGGTTTTTAGCTCAAGTTGGTGTAATAATTTTGTGGTGAGCGAGTTTATATCAGCAGGCAGCAACGCGGTTAATTGTGCTAAGCCTTCTTTGCCACCTTGCAGGCCTAAACTCACCAAAAAGCCATCGCGCTGGTTATGCGATTCATTTAAGCTTTCTAAAAAGCCAAGCATTTTTTTATTGTGTGTTTCTAGCTGCACATTACGTTGGCTTAGCAATTCGTATTGCGTTTCAAGTAATTCAATTAATGCGTCTAGCTTAGTAATGTCTTGTTGCAGACTTACAATATACTCTTTTACAGTTTTCATTTTTTATGAAGTTCAACCATAGCGTTAACGGTTTCATCAATATTAATTTTAAATTCACCACTGGCAATTGCCGCTTTCATTTGGGCTACTTTATCCATATCAACGTCTGGCTTTGCAGCTAAATCTTGAAATGTTGAGTCTATTGATTTACTTAATGCACTCACTGAATTTACTTGCTCTTGTTTAGCCGCTACAGTTTGTTGCTCTGGTTTTGCATCCAGTGATGAACGCTGGTTTGTTTTTTGACTTTGCTCAACCGCAGTGGTCGTTATTGCGCTTATATTCATTGTTTGTTACCTAATTCGTTTATCGAATTTATATTGCTTAGTTTATATCAGCGACCAAGTACAAGCATTACTTAACTTTTATTTCGACATTTTTTAAAACGCCGCCTCTGCCACACCTTGCGCAATTACTCTGCCTTGAACAACTTTTTTTGATGATAAATTTTTTACATTAATAACCTCACCAAGTTGACCATCTTCAAGGGCAATAGCTTTAACATTAGCTGAGAAAGTTGCGGTCGTTATTTGCAGTGAAATATGCTCATTTTTATTGATTAAATACTGCTTTTCTAGGTACCGGTTGGAGATCACCGTGCCTTTATCAATCTCGCGTTTAACGGTGAATCCAACGAGCTGGTCAATACCTGTTTCGCCTTGATGGCGGTGCTTGCCTAAATCCACGCTTTTATATTCTAAGTCTTGCTTATTAAGCACTTTACCTCGGTTTAAAGTGTGCTTAGCAGCTACTAGGTTTATCCACACACTTACTTTGGCGCTGGCTCTAAAGCGCCAAGCAGGCGATGGGCAAGATACAGAAACACTTACTCTGCCTGCGGGTGGCGTGTGACTTTGTGAGCGAGTGATTTGCAATTCATCACAGCTTAAATTTTCGCTGCCTTTAGGAATAAATAATTCTATATCTTGTCGCTGACTTTGCGAATTAACCGAGCGCAAATAGCTCTTAATTTCACTGTGCAAAAACTGCTGAATTTCTTTATCAAAATTAATGGGGGTGGCCATAGCATGAGCTGGCAGTAGTCCAATAGTTAAAAGCAAGCGGAAAAACCAACGCTTCCCTTGGGGAAGTTTAGCTTCCGTATGTTGGGCTGTTTTTTGCTCTTTTTTTATATAAGTCATTGAAAAAATATACTTTTAAAAGTTGGCATAAAGGTTGTTATACACAAGGTAGAAAGTGTATGCGAAGCGCGAAAGCATACAAGAAACAAAAATTAGAGGCAACAATGGAACTATTTGATAAAGCGTTAGGTGTTCACCCTTTTTCAATGAAATTAAGGTTAGACAGAGCAGAAATCATTGCCAGTAACTTGGCTAATGTTGACACGCCAGGGTTTAAATCTCGAGATGTAGATTACCGTCAAATTATGCAAAGTGTTTCATCCAGTTTTTCGCAAAACAGAGATGTTGATTTTGCTGGCGTACAAACAGATGAACTTAAATATCGCGTTCCTTATCAACCATCAAGTGATGGTAATACTGTTGAGTTAAATATTGAGCAAGCAAAATTTGCTAGCAACAGTATGGATTTTCAAACCAGTTTGACCTTTTTAAATATGAAAATAAATGGCTTACATAAAGTTATTTCAGGGAAATCATAATGTCTTTTAATTCAATTTATGACGCTAGCGGCAGCGCCATGCGCGCTCAAGTTATTCGCCTCGATACCATTGCATCTAACTTAGCGAATGCCGATACCGCAGCCGGTTCAGAAGCCGACGCTTACAAGGCACTTAAACCGGTATTTTCTGCTTTGTACAAACAAACTCAAGACAGCCAATCAATTTCAGCCTCGGTTGATGTACTAGGGATCACTGAGTCAAACCGAGCGGTAGAGCAGCGCTACGAGCCAAACAACCCAATAGCTAACAACGATGGTTATGTATTTTACTCCAACGTAAATGCACTCGAAGAAATGGCAGACATGATGTCTGCAAGTCGCAGCTATCAAACATCTGTTGAAGTAATGGGGCGTGTAAATAGCATGCAGCAAAGCATTCTTAAGTTAGGGCAATAATATTATGCAAGTTAATTCAGCCGTTCCAAGCGCTGCAGACGCCACAAAAAACACCACGAATATTGCCGGTAATAGTTCTGCAGATGAAATGTCGACCATGTTTTTAGAGTTACTCGTTGCGCAAATTAGTAATCAAAATCCATTACAACCTATGGACGGCACTCAGTATGTAAGCCAGCTTGCAGAGTTTTCGAATGTTGAGTCGTTACAAAGCATTCGCCAAAACACCGCCGATGGCTTGGATTATGTCAGCAGCTTAGCGGTGCTTGAAGCCACTAATATGGTTGGTCAAACGGTTGATGTGCAAGCAAGCAGTATTGCCCTTGAGCAAGATGGCAGTGTCTCAGGCATGGTTAATTTAGGTGAAGCCGCAGACTCTGTCACTGTACAACTTTATAACCAAGATGGTGAGTTAGTTGAAGAAAAACAACTGCCTTATTCAGGAGTCGGTTCGCTGCGTTTTGAATTTGAAAACCAAGAAGCCGGTGCGTATGCAGTCAGAGCGTATGCCACTACAGCCGAGGTGCCAAAGCAGCTTGATACTTGGTTAAGCGGTGAGGTTGAGCGTGTTTCTGTAGGTAAGTCGTTAGAAGATATTTTATTGCAAGTCGATGGTTTGGGTAATTTTGGTATCACTGAAATTAATCAAGTGGCATAAATAAGAGGAATAAATAATATGTCTATGTTCAATATAGGATTAAGTGGTCTTAAAAGTACCCAAGCAGGATTAGAAGTAACCAGTAATAATATTGCTAACTCGGGTACTGCTGGTTATAAAAATAACACTGCAGAATTTGCCGCGGTTTATAACGGTAGCCAACGCGGTGGTGTAAAAGTTGCCAATGTTAAAGAAGATTTTGTTACCGGTGGTGAAATTGTGCGCACTGGTAATGCGCTGGATATTGCTATTGATGGCCAAGGGTTTTTTGCCATATCAGAAAACGGCCGAACGGCTTACACCCAAGCTGGCCAGTTTCAGTTAGATAACGACTTAAATGTTGTTAATGCCAACGGCGGCAAACTGCAAGGCTTTGGCGTGTCTCAAGTTGATGGTGGTGATCCGACAATTGTACCGGGTGTATTAACCGATTTAAAAATTGAAGCCTCAAACATAGAAGCGCAAGCTAGTACAAACATTAATTTTAACGGTAACTTAAGTTCTTCTAGCGACGTGATTGCTTATCCAACAGCTCCTGCGGTATTTGATCCTAAAGATGGTAGCCAATATAACTTTTCTCAATCTACCGAAGTGTTCGACTCATTAGGTAATAGCCATGTGATGACCCAGTACTTTAACCATACGGGTAGTAACGAATGGCAAGCGATGTTTTTCTTAGATGGTAAACCCCTTACTCAAGGTCAGCTCTCAGCGCTTGGTGCTACGACAGGTACTCAAGCTATTGATGATGGTGCGGGTGGTTCAATTAACGCCGGTACCATTACACTTAACTTTGATACCGATGGCCAAATGGTGCCGTTTTCAGGCGATTTAACGGCGGTTGATTTAGAAGTGCCTATTACTTCAACACCAGGTAATGCAGAAATAACCAGTGGTGCTGCAGCATTAAATATCGCACTTAAATTCGATGGCACTACGCAGTTTGGTTCAAGTTTCAGTGTTAACGAAAATGATGCCAACGGCTATACCTCAGGAGCGTTCTCTGGTGTGAAAGTTGAAGACGATGGCCGTGTATTTGCGACATTTACTAACGGTGAATCTAAATTACAAGGCCAAGTTGTACTTGCCTCGTTTGCGAACGTTGATGGTTTAGAGCAAGGCAGCAATACCGTGTGGTATCAAACTGAAGAGTCTGGCTCTGCACTCTACGGCGAGCCAGAAAGTGGCTCTTTGGGTAAATTGCTATCGGGTTCATTTATGGGCTCAAATGTTGATATTAGTGAGCAGCTGGTTGGCTTAATGTCATTTCAACAAAATTACCAAGCCAATGCTAAAACCATCAGCAGCGCTGATGAAATGATGCAAATTTTATTTAGTAACACCTAAGGAAGCTGAGCGTGGAAAAGTTAATTTATACCGCCGTCTCGGGTGCTGAACTTAATAATACCGCCTTACGTGTTGCTGCAAATAACCTAGCAAATGTTAGTACGGTGGGCTTTAAAGCCGACTTAGAGCAAGCGCAATCAATGATGGTACAAGGCGAGGGGTTTCGTACTCGTTACCACGCGCAACTAACGCCAGTAACTACTGATTTATCGTCAGGGCCAATCATGGACACTGGCCGTAACCTTGATATAGCGCTGAGCAATGGCGGTTATTTAGAAGTGATGGATGACAATGGCGAACCGGCTTATACCCGCGCGGGTAATTTAGTGGTTGATGCCGATGGCTTTGTTACTGTTAATGGCCGACGTGTGCAAGGTGACGGTGGCGATATTCAACTTCCTGAGTTTGGTGATATTGAAATTGGCTCAAACGGCATGATTAACCTAACCCCCATTGGTGGCGGTGTAATTGCAGAAGATGCGCAAATTAAATTAGCCAGCACCGATGCAAATTTAATTAAAGGTGCTGATGGCTTACTCAGAGCTAACGATTTACAGCCTCTTGAGGCCGACGAAACAATCACAGTAAGAACTGGTGCTTTAGAAGGCTCTAATGTGAATGCCGTGGCTGAAATGATCAAAACCATGAATATCAGTCGCCAATTTGAAATGAACGTAAAAATGATGAAGTCTGCTGACGAATTAGCGACCAGCGGTAATAAGCTCATCAGTGGACGTGGATAAACAGGAAGCCAAACATGAATTCAGCATTATGGGTGAGTAAAACTGGTCTTGCAGCGCAAGATTTAAGAATGACAACAATATCTAATAACCTCGCGAACGTGAGCACTGCCGGTTTTAAAAAAGACAGAGCGGTATTTGAAGACTTATTTTACCAAGTACAAAAACAACCTGGCGCGCAGGTAGATGAGCTTAATCAGCTGCCATCTGGGATTCAGGTGGGAACCGGTGTGCGTATTAACGGCACGCAAAAGCAATTTACTGAAGGCAGTTTTGAAACAACCAGTAATCAGTTAGATGTGGCCATTGCTGGGCAAGGTTTCTTTCAAATTGAAAGCCCTGACGGCGAGTTATTATTTACCCGTAACGGTCAGTTTCAGCTTAACTCTGAGTCATTACTGGTAAACAGCAACGGCTTACCATTGGCACAAAATATTGCGCTGCCAGAGGGCACCACTAAAGTGAGTATTGGCACCGATGGCACCGTTACTGCGGTAGTGGGTAAAGATGCGCAAGCGGTAGAGTTAGGTCAAATGTTAACGGTTAACTTTGCAAACCCTGCAGGCTTACAAAGTTTAGGTGGCAACTTGTACCGCGAAACAGCGGCATCCGGTGAACCTGTTGAGGGTATCCCTGGCGAAGATGCTTTTGGGGGCTTACAACAATTTACTATTGAAGGCTCAAACGTGAGCGTCGTTGATGAAATGGTGAGCATGATTGCCGTACAGCGCGCTTACGAGATGAACGCTAAAGTAGTCTCTGCGGCAGATGAAATGCTGCGCTTTATAAACCAAAACGTATGATTATGATGAATAAGTTAACATTATTTTTGCTGCTTTTAGGTGTTGCTGGTTGCAGCAACACTCCATCAAAAACCCAAATGGTGGAATGTGAAGTGGTGTATGGGGAAGTGAAATGCCCACAAAATACCACTCAAAAATCAGTTCAAGACTATGAAATAAGCCAAGATGCCTATGCACAGGGTTTGAATCAGCAAGATGGTAGCTTATTTCAAGATAACTATATGTTTTCTTTGTATGCAGATAAACGTGCTTACCGGGTTGGCGATATTTTAACTGTGGTGCTTAACGAGCGTACGCAATCGAGTAAAAGTGCCGATTCGAGTTTAGATAAAAGTACCGACTTGGATGTTTCGGTGCCAGTAGCTGGTGCACTCAATGTAGCTGATTTTAATTTGGGTATAGGCTCGAGTGCTAAGTTTGACGGTGAAAGCAGTGCCAGCCAGCAAAACTTCCTCAGTGGCGCTATTACTGTACGGGTTAATCATGTTTTATCTAATGGGTCGCTGGTTATTAAAGGGCGTAAGCAAATTAAGCTCAACCAAGGTGATGAATACATTGAAATTGAAGGGTTGGTTCGCCCAGGCGATATTGATGTAAGTAACCGTGTTTCGTCGCTTCGTATTGCAGAGGCACAAATAAGTTATACCGGCAAAGGCACTTTGGCAGATGCGAATCGCCCAGGTTGGTTTACCACTTTATTTACCCGATTCTTAAATCCGTTTTAAGGGATTACTGAGGTTTTAATGAAATATTTACTATTAATGCTAGTGTGCTTTTTTAGCCTATTAGCGCCTGCAACTGTAGCCGCCAAAGCACGTCCATTACTAGATATTGTTGATGTGCTAGGTGTGCGAGAAAACCAACTGGTAGGTTACGGACTAGTGGTAGGTTTACCGGGGTCGGGTGATAAAGCCCAAGTGAAATTTGCCGGCCAATCATTAAGTAATATGCTAAAGCAATTTGGTGTCTCTGTAGATGAAGAACGATTACCAAAATCAAAAAATATAGCGGCTGTTGCGGTACATGCTACGTTGCCGCCAATGGGAAGCCCAGGCCAAGCCATTGATGTAACTGTGAACTCATTAGGCGATGCAAAAAGCTTACATGGTGGTAGCTTAATGTTGACCCCGTTAAAAGGGGTTGATGGCAAAGTGTATGCGCTAGCACAAGGTAACTTAGTGGTAGGGGGTATTAATGCCAGTGGTAAAAGTGGCTCCTCGGTGACTGTCAATGTGCCTACTTCGGGGCTTATTCCCAATGGCGCCATCATTGAGCGCAGTGTTACGGCTATGTATGAAAGCCAAAGCGATGTGATTCTTAATTTAAAAGATCCAAATTATCAAACTGCTCGCAATGTCGTGCGCGCAATAAACAAAGTATTTGGACCCGATGTGGCCACTGCTGAAAATTGGGCGCGTTTAGTGGTCAGTGCGCCAAGCGATGCCAATAGTCGCAACACGTTTATGTCGATGCTACAAGACATTAGTGTAGAGCAAGGCTCTGAGCGTCCTAAAATCGTATTTAATAGTCGCACCGGTACTGTCGTAATGAACGATACTGTACGGGTGAATCAGGCGGCTGTTAATCATGGCAATTTAACCATTACCATTAGCGAACAAGAGCAAGTGTCGCAACCTGGGCCGTTTTCAAATGGCCAAACCACAGCTACACAATCAAGTGATATCACGGTAGATCAACAACAAAGAAATATGCTGCTGTGGCCTGAAGGCACCTCATTAGATGAGATAGTAAAAGCGGTAAATGCACTTGGCGCAACGCCAGCCGAGTTAATGTCGATACTAATTGCACTAGATAATGCTGGGGCTCTAGAAGCCGAGCTATTAGTTATTTAAAGGAAATAGCCATGAAAATAGAGTCATCAACCCAATTATCTCAGTCATTAGCGATAGACCCCACTCACCTAGAAAATATTACCGGCAACAGTGAAGCAGGCGTAAAGCAAGCGGCAGAGCAGTTTGAAGCGATTTTTTTACAACTCGTGTTAAAAAGCATGGACAGCACCACCAAAACTATGGCCGGTGACAATGGTTTTTTTAATAGTAACGAGCAAGCCCAATTTAGAGACATGCATAACGCCCAAACTGCGCAGCACTTGGCCTCAACTCATCAATTGGGTTTAGCCGAAGCGATTATTAAGCAGTTTGATGAGAAAATTACCCCGATAGAAAATACATTTAAGAATAGCCAAACCTTGGTCGCTAATGATCATCATAAAGATGCTGAAAATGTTGAACCCACCAAAAGCTATGATATTTATGCAGGGTCGGCGTTTGTTCAGCCATTGAATGCTAATACGATTAGGTAGTTAATTATGTCTATGTTAAATAACGCGTTAAGCGGCCTCAATGCTGCAAATATTGCGCTGACTGTGTCAGGGCAAAATGTCGCGAATGCAGCCGTTGAGGGTTATTCGCGTCAGCAAGCTCAATTTAAAACCTCTAATGTATATTTAGGCGGGGTTGAGGTGGCGTCTGTTGATCGGGTTGTTGACGCCTTTTTAAATGACGATATTTGGCGCACTAATTCTGATACCACTTATTATGAAAACAAACAGTCATATCTAGGTTTTATTGAGCAAATCATTGGTACCGACTCGTTAAACTTAAATAACTCCCTTGCAAGCCTAACAGATGCACTCAATGCTGCAGCAACCAAGCCTGATTCACAGGCTTTCAGGCAACAATTTTTATCCTCTGCAGAGGGCTTTATGCAAGATATTGCGCAAATTAATGGCGCTTTGGCAGGACAAGCAACAAAGTTAAATGCACAAATGAGTAATGTGGCGCTTAATGTGTCTTCTATTACTAAGCAAATAGCCGAAATTAACAGTAGCATTGGATTAGCAACAGCAAACAAGCAATCAACCGCAGAGTTAAAAGATAATCGAGAACGCCTAGTAAACCAGTTATCAGGGCATATTGGCGTATCTATTGTTGAGCGAGATAATGGCTTTATTGATATTAGTACCTTAAGTGGTGCCCCGCTGGTGGTAGGGAGTAAAGCGGCATCAATCTCAGTAAATGGAACAACAGTAACGAGTAACTTTATTGGTCAAGAATTCACCCTTGATAAAAACGTTGGTGGTCAATTTGGTGGCTTAATAAGCGTTGATAACGATGTAATAAAACCAACCCTTGCAACCTTAAATAGCTTAGTTGCCGACCTTGCCGATGATATGAATGGCGCATTACAAAGTGGTTTTGATTTAAATAACGACCCCGGTGAAGCACTGTTTACATACAATCCATTAAACCCATTAGGGACGATTGAGATTAACCCTGCGATCACCACTGATAAACTTGGCTTTAAAGACAGTAGTACCTCAGGACCTGGTGATAACTCTAATATTGCTAATATTGTTGCTTCAATGGCAGGAAAAGGCGATAAGTTTACGTTATTAGTAGGAGATCTTGCTATTACTAGTAAGCAAAACTTAAATAGCATTACCACCGCTACTAATTTAAGTGAAAACGCCATTGCTGCGCGCGATAGCTACAGCGGGGTGAACCTTGATGAAGAGGCGGCAAACTTAATGCATTTTCAACAAATGTACAGTGCCAATGCCAAAGTAATTAGCACGGCAGATCAAATGTTTAAATCTTTACTGCAAATGTTTTAAAAGGGCAATGTTATGCGAGTTAGTAGTCATCAGTTTCATTTAAATTCAATCAAAAACATTCAAAGTAATACTGAAAACTTTAACGAAAAATCAATTCAGTTAGCAACCAATAAGCGTATTCTTAAGCCCTCAGATGATCCGCTTGGCACTGTAATGATCATGAACCTAGGTTCAGAAATAAAATCGTTAGAGCAATACAAAACCAATATGGATGCAGTTAACTTTTCATTAGGTCAACAAGAAGTACAGCTAACCGGTATTGTTAACCAAATATATTCACTGCAAAGTTTAATTACCACCGCAGCTGATGGTTCAATGGGCGAGGCAGAAATTAAAGCACTCGGCCAAGAAATGAGTGTGGCTTTTCCGGCAATTGTTGATTTACTAAATGCAACCGACAGCGATGGACAATATTATTTTTCGGGTAGTAAAACCGATGAAAAACCGTTTCAAATTGATGCGACGGGTAATTATGTTTATGCCGGTGACGATATTGTCAGAGAAGTCGCTGTATCTGACGACTCAAGTGTAAAAAACAATATCGTAGGTAATGATTTAGACCCCGGTGCAGGTTTTTTAAATGCCATGCAAGACTATCTTGTTGATGTAAATAATCCGCCAGCAGGTGGTGTTGGCAATCAATCACGGGTGATGATAGATAAATTAGCTGACTTTTTAGGTACTATTAGTAGCCAAGTGACCACCATAGGCTCTACTATGGCTTCGCTTGATTCGATTACTACCAGTAATCTAGATATCACCACATTTACGGTTAACTTGCAGGACGATTTGAGTGCTGTAGATTATCCAGAAGCGTTTATTTCGATGAATGAATCTATGGCGGCGTATGAATCATCGATGCAGGTTTACTCGACAGTAAGTAAACTTTCATTGTTTTCATACATTTAAAATTATAATACTTTCAGGAACTAACTATGCTGGTTAAAAGTAGCGAAAAAGCGCAAGCAATTGACTTGGTTAATACCAATAAATCGGATGCACTCGTTACATCAACAAAGGATTCTGCTAACAATTTGTGGAAAAACAAAATTGTTGCCAGAGAGGAGCAAGTTAAAGTACTGACTGGCTGGGCGCAGCGCGGGGCACTGAGTCAAGCGCTAGCAAAAGCCGAGCAAAGCGAAAGCACTATTCGTAATTTGTATATGGGACTTGAAAAATTAGCACAACAATTAAATACCCAAGCTGCTAATACTCAGCCACAACCTATGCAACAACAGCAAATTAAAGTGCAAATAGGGTCATTACAAAACATAGCAAATAAAAAAGGCTCAGGACTTGATACCCAGCTAAAAATAACAGATCCAAATCGCGCTATTAGCAAACAGCTTAATGCAAATATAGACCTGCTTAGCGCACGTCCACATGAAGAAAATATCCAGTTAGTGATGGGTCGTTCGGGCAAATCATTAAGCTTAAAGCTACCCGCCTATCAAGACGAAAAAACCAATTTAACCACCATTCAAAATGCGTTTTCACCACATCATATTAATGTTGAGCTTAATCGTGAAAACCGTCTGCTTTTTAGTGCGCAAAAAGAAAATGCATCCCCACTTTTAGAGCCTTGGGTGATGAGTGGTCAAGGTGTGCGCGTTGCGGCGGGTAACCCGATTTCGTTGCAGCTTAATGATTTAGATAACCCACTTAATGAGCTTGCTAAAATAGCGGATAAAAATGCCTCTATTGCACAGCATCGTGAACAAATTCAAACTGCGCAGCGTCATTTAAAGGCCAATTTAATAAAAATTCAGGCACAAAAACAGCAATTACAAAGCCAACTAGAGCAGCTTGACTCTGCTAGTTCATTAGGCAATACCGATGAACTACTTGCTTTAAGTTTAGGGGTTAAACAGCATATGCAAAACCCGAGTGTAAATAGTGTGGCTGCGATTATGTCGCAAGCAAACATTACTCGTAATATGGTGCAATACTCTCTCACTTAATTTTTTAATGCAGCAATCTAGTATTGCTGCATCGTTTTTTATTTCTGCTATTCCACTTATCTGCTTTTAGCCAGTCTAAAACGCTTAATTTACCTTTTTTGAACACATTGATTAAAAAAATAAAAAAATAATTAGAAAAAAGTTTATGTAATTAAAAATATGGTCGCTCTTAGTTATTAGAAGGTGATTTAGGTTCACTAATTACTTTAGCTATTAATTCAAAGAGGAAATAAACATGGCTTTATCAATTCAATCAAACATGGCTTCAATGTCAATCCAAAACCAACTTGGTCGTAGCAACAACGATTTGTCTACAGCACTTGAGCGTTTAGGTTCTGGTTTTAAAATTAACTCTGCAAAAGATGATGCAGCTGGTCTACAAATCGCTTCACGCTTAAACGCACAAGTACGTGGTCAAGACGCTGGTTTATACAACGGTAACAACGCTATGTCTATGATGCAAACTGCTGAAGGTGCGTTTGATGAAATGACTAATATTGCTTACCGCATGAAAGAACTTGCTACCCAAGGTTCAAGTGATACAAACGGTGCAAAAGAGTGGGCTGCACAAAGTGCAGAATACACAGCACTAGCTACTGAGCTTACAAACATCATGACTAATACGTCGTTTGGTGATGGCACTAAACTTTTAGCAGCTGCTGGTAAGTTTGGTGCAGGTGCGGTTAATTTCCAAGTAGGTTCAAGTGCAGCAGAAACCCTTAATGTTGATATTTCTACAGAGCTAGGGAATGTGACAACGGCTATTGGTAATGCTGCTGCATTTACAGACGTTGCAACAGCACAAGCGCAGATTGCGTTTGTTGATACTTTGGTTGGCGAAATTGGTACTGCACGTTCAACGCTTGGTGCATCAATGAACCGTCTTGACCATACAATGACTAACGTATCTAACATGAAGCAAAACACTCAAGCTGCTGTAGGTACGTTAATGGACGCTGATTTTGCTGCTGAAACATCAAACATGACTAAGCAACAATTGCTAATGAACTCTGGTATCTCGGTACTGAGCACAGCTAACAGCACAACACAAATGATTGGTTCACTACTTCGTTAATAGTGATTAATCAATTAAGTATGCATAGCTACACCTAAGGGTGTAGCTATTATTGTTTATAGTCATAAGTAAAAATATTTACCCTAGATTTTTTTGCTTATAACTAAAATGCTTGGAGATTAAAATGAGCTCTGCAATAGGAATCAATCCTGGGCAATTAGCCTCACAATATACACAAATTGAGCGTAGCGCTAAAGATCAGCAATTAAGTACTAAAAGTAGCCTTTTTAGCAATCAAATTAAGGCGTTTGATAGCTTGAAAAGTAAATTATCAAGCTTTTTTGATGACTTACAAGCTAGCTTAAAAGACACCAGCAGTTTATTTTCCAACACAGCCACAGTGAGCAATCCATCGGCATTAGGTGTGAGTGCAACTGGCACAGCAGCCAGCGGCGAGTACGATGTATTTGTGGAGCAATTAGCACAAGCACACCAAGTGGCATTGAGTTTTGATCCGGCTAAAGCTTTAACCACCGATGGTGAGTTAAGTATCGATTTGGCAGGCAGTGCGTTTAGTGTTGACTTTGCAAGCCTTGGCGCCGATGCATCATTAACTGATGTTGCTAATGCCATCAACTCACATGTTGATAATAGCGGTGTTAAAGCCTCTGTTGTTCGCTCTGGTACCGAAACGTTTTTAACCTTAACCAGTGCTGAGTCGGGTGCTGCTAATCAGGTAGGGGTGAGCTTTACTCCAGCTGCGGATGCCAATGGCAGTGATATCACCAATGCTATAACAAACAAACAAGATTTAACCTTAGCGCAAGATGCGATTGTTAAGCTAGGGGCTAACTCGGCACTTACCATCACTTCAAGCAGTAATAAACTCGATACGGTTATTGATGGGGTAACGATTGATTTAACGCAGGCGCAGTCGCCGGGCGATCAGCCAATTCATATATCAATTAACCAAGATCAAGAAAGCTCTAAAGAAAACATTCAAAGTTTTGTAGATAAATTTAATTCGCTCACCAATGGTATTACCAGTAATCAGTACTTAAAAAGAGACAATATGGCTGCCGGCCTTGCTCGCTCTTTACGCAACGATTTTCAGGGTACGTTTGAAGGTAAAACCTTATTCTCTGTAGGTATTGAGTTTGATCGTAGCGGCAACTTAAAAATAGATAATAAAAAACTTGAAGAAGCCATGGCTACTAACCCTGAGCAGTTAACTAGCATGCTGACAGGTGAAAACGGGTTGTTATCTAAGCTAGAAACCCGCGTAGAGCCTTTCACTAAAAGCTATGGTTTGATGACGGATAAAAAGCAATCATTGCAGGCGAGCTTAAATATAGTCACTAGGCAACAAAAAGATCATGAAGTGTCGATGGAGCAAGTGTACCAACGTTACTTGTCGCAGTTTACACAAATGCAACAGACTATTGCGCAATTAGAATCTACAATGGGTCAATTTGGGAGCTAAACATAGATGTTAGATTTAAATGATGGCTTTTCAGCCTATAAAAGCACATCGGTAGATGCAAAAGCGGCCAGTGCTGATATTCATAAACTGGTGTTAATGTTATTTGATGGTTTTTCGGATGAGCTTGAAAGAGTAACCGGCCATATAAAACAAAAAAGACATGATAAAAAAGCCGAAAGTATTGAAAAGCTAATGCGCATTTTAGGCGGGCTTGAGGCCTCATTAGACCTTGAAAAAGGCGGTGAAGTAGCGCAAAACATGCAAAACCTTTATCAGCATTGTGGGCAAGCGTTATTGCAAGCGAGTATAAAAAACGACTTGAGCTATATTGATTCCACCCGTGTGGTGATGAACAACCTGCAAGAAGGGTGGCAAGGGTTAGGCACACAATAAACGTATTAGAACCAGCTACCCTTAGCTGGTTTTTTCATTTTTAACACGGCTATTTTTTACTTCCTCTACTGCTTAAATAATCTTTCTATTTATTATTAATAGCACATCACTTCCTTCCGAGGTGGAAGTTCCGCTTCCGCCTTTTTGGGTTTTTATTTTATTTATTAATATAAAACAACAACTTAAAATTGGCTTGCTTTTTGCTAAAAGAAATATGAACTTATAATGAATTCAGTATTGCTAATGGAACACTCTCAAAAATACGCAGCTCAAAAAATGGAACAATTACTTAGCACCATGGAAGATGCTATCCATGAGAGTAATTGGTATCAAGTTAAAGCAGCCGATAAGCAGTTACTTGCGCTTTATGCACAGTTACAAAGTATGCCTTGCTTTAGCTCAATGAAAACTGAACAAGACAATCTAAAAGCACGCTACGCGGACTTAATTGAGCTGGTTAGTCAAAAGCAAGCAGCTATCAAAGTGCAAATGCAGCGCCATCAAGAGGATAAAGAAGGCTTACTGGCATATGAAAAAGTACAACAAGGACTGTCATTATGAGTATTCAAGCGAATAATATGGCGACAAAGACTGACTTTGGCAGTGCCACTAATAAACCAACCATATTAAAAAGTAGTACGCCTGCAGATGCGCAAGAACTACAGAGCGAGCTTGAGCCGTTTACGCTTTCTTCAAAGCAACAGCAAACAAAACAGCAAAATGTGCAAGGTGAACAACCTCAAGAAAGTTCAGAACAACTAGCGCAAGAAGATGCTAGTGCAGAAACACAAGAAATAATAAATCCGTATTTTTTTAGCACCGCAAATTATAATCTTGATACCAATAAAATAAGCGCGCCTGTCAAAACCTTACTAAATCCAAATAGTAACCTTGGTGTAGATAGCGAAGTAATGGCTGAGGAAACACCAACAGCACAGCTTGTGACTAATGAACAGCTACAGACTACGCATTTAGAGACTCAGAGCGAAGACAGCTTTGTAACTCAAGAGCCTGCTAAAACTACGCCTGTGCAAAACATTGCAATGAACATAGCCACCACGGCTGCGCCTACTGCGGCGATAAATGTAACGCCAGCAAATGCAGTAGTTAATAAAGAATTAAATACACTCGAAGTAGACAAAGCACCACAAACACTATACTCGCAAGCGCTTTTGAATCGATTAAATCAACCTTCGGTAGTGTTGAACACTTATGCACAAGCGCAATCAAGTAGCCTAACCAGTGAGCAAGTAGCCATACAACCGAGTGTGTCGCTGAGCAAACTTGAGCTTGCGGCATTGTCACAAAGTGCGCAATCGAAAATGGTCTTTACAGAAAGTCGCGAGAGTACGGGTCAAAAATCAACATTAGTGAATGCATTTTCAGCGTCCGCACCCGCGCCAGAGAGCTTTGAGTGGCATAAAGAAAAATTAAAAGAGGCTCCCAGTGAGTGGGGGCAGCGCTTATTACATGTACTTGGCGACAAGGTAAAACTGCAAATAGGCCAACAACTACAACGCGCGCAAATTAGATTAGATCCTCCTAATTTAGGCAGTATTGAAATATCGATAAATATTGAAGGTGATAAAACCTCAGTCAGTTTAACTACGAGTAATGCGCAGGTGAGAGATGCTATAGCACAAACTTTAGATCAGTTGCGTCAGTCATTATCACAAAACTCATCCACCACAGTGGATGTTAATTTAAGTGATAAACAGCAGCAGTCGCAACAGCAGCTTGAAAATAACGAGATTGCAAATAATCAAACCGAGTCGCCCTCCCATAGTGATACAGCCAGCACTCACTCAGCAAAATCGCCATTAGATTGGTTAGATTTATTAGTATAACTACCTTGGATTAAGAGAGATAAAAGTGAAAAAAATAATAATACCCCTAACCGTATTAGCACTTATTGCGGCTGCATTTTTTGCGGGACAGTTTTTTAACGACAGTGACTCATCTCAAGGGAGTAAACAAGCTGACATTAGTAAAGTTGAATATCACGAAATGGAGCGCTTTATTATAAGCGTATCAGATGACTCAATTGCCCGTTATTTGGTGCTCGACTTGGTACTTGTTACTTCGCCATCAGTTTACAACACAGGAACAGAGGCCATGGAGCCGCTAGTGAGAAATGTACTGGTAAAACAGTTTGCCAACATGAGCCATAGCCAAGCAAAAGCTGTTTTTAAGGATATCGATGCGGTTCAAAAAGACTTACTCGAGCAGTTTAATTTGGTTTTAGCGAATGCTGTTTCGGTTCGTCTAGATAATGTACTCATTACGAATGTCTTTATTCAATAGGCTATCGCTATGATGCTGCAAGAGGAGTGGGGCGAGCTAGTCACCGAGCCGCCAGTGATATTCACACCGCAAAAAGAGACGCAACTATTATCGCAGTACGCTTTTTTAGTTAATAGAGCGGCTGCGCATATGCGCACTCAAGTAGGCGTTATTGTTGATAACGATGATATTTATCAAATAGGCATTATTGCCTTGCTGTCGTCTATTCGTCGCTATGGCCGCGACTTAGATGAAAAGTTTGCTGCATTTGCGTTTAAGCGTATTCGTGGAGCCATGCTAGATGAATTTCGACGTGTTGATTGGCGACCGCGTCAACTAAGGCAGCAGTCTCATCAGCTTCGTGATATGAGCCGCTCACTTCAAAAGCAGCTTGGTCGTGATGCAACAGACACCGAAATGTGTGAAGCATTAGGCATAAGCCATAAAGAGCTTATTCAACTGCACTACAGTGAGCAAGCCGAGGCATTTGATAGCCTTGAAGCGCTATTAGAAGCTAACCCTAATTTAGCGCTTACCAGTGCCCATACACACGACAAAGAAGAGACAGCAGCTACGCTAAAAGCGGCCATGAGCAAGCTCAATACCCGAGAAAAGCTGCTCTTACAATTGTATTACATGCACGAAATGAATATGAAAGAAATAGCATTAACACTCGATTTAACAGAGGCACGTGTTTGCCAACTTCATAAACAAGCACTTGAAGCGCTCACACAAGCGCTTCAAAAAATCTAATACCTAAGGAATAAAGAATGCAAAGAGTTATAGGGTTAATAGTGGTACTTGCAACAGTATTAGGTGGTTTTGCGTTTGCCGGCGGTAACATTGCCACTATGTGGCAGCCATACGAATTTTTAATCATTTTTGGCGCTGGCTTAGGAGCGCTAATTGTGGGTAATTCAAAATATGTACTGACAGAAATGCTATCGCAATTAAAGTATCAATTTATTAGTGGTAAAGGAACCGATACCTCTGAGCTTTACCACGACCTGCTACTGGTTATTTACTCTTTATTAGATTTAGCCAGAGTGAAAGGCATAAAGGGCCTAGATGAGCATGTTGAAAACCCCGAAACCAGCTCTATTTTTCTTGCCTACCCAAAAGTATATGAGTTCCCCCAATTAGTCACTTTTATTTGCGATAACTTACGTTTGTTTAGTATGGGAAAAATCAACTCGCATGATTTTGATGCCATGTTAGAGCAAGAAATTTACACCATTGAAGAGCAGCGCCTGAAGCCATCTCACTCACTGGCTAATATTGCTGAAGCTATGCCCGGTTTTGGTATTTTGGCTGCGGTAGGCGGCATTATTATCACCATGCAACACTTAGATGGGCCTTTAAGTGAAATTGGCTACCATGTAGCAGCCGCGCTAGTAGGAACCTTTATTGGTATTTTTGCCTGTTATTGTTTAATTGCACCGCTTGCTTCTGCGATGGAGCAGTATGTAAAAAAACAAGTGGCAATGTTTGAGTGTGTGCGTGCCATGTTAGTGGCTCATGCCAAGGGCCACGTGCCAATTGTGGCGACTGATTCAGGCCGAAAATTAATTAATGAAGAAATTAAACCGACCTTTACCACCATGGAAGAGTGGATCACTAACAAGGCGGCTTAATGATGGAAAACAAAAATCAAGAAATCGTCATCAAACGCTCTCGTAGAAGAGCAACCGAAAAGCCTCATGGTGGTGCTTGGAAGGTTGCCTTTGCCGATTTTACTTTGGCGATGATGGCGTTTTTTATGGTGATGTGGATCATGGCGATCACCAATGAATCTGAGCGTGAAGAAATAGCACACTATATGCGAACTCACTCAATTTTTGATGGTGGCCCCGCTATTTTTGATCCTCAAAACAGCCCATTCCCCGTTGATTTAGGGGGATCTCCTTCTGTAATTAAGCACTTAGAGTCGGGAATTACGCCTCCGGACTCTCCAAAACCTGGAATGAGTGAAGTATTACAAGTGCCCGATGGCACCGTTGAGCCTAAAGCTGGGCAAGGCGAGAAGTTAAATTCAGCCATTGATAGCCAATTTGAAGCTTCATCTGAGCTGAGCTTATTACTGGAAAGTATTGATGAACTCAGTAAAGAAGAGTTACTAAAAAATAACTTACTAGTTGAAGAAGTGCCCTTGGGGCTCAGAGTGATCATTAGAGACGACAAGCACCACCAAATGTTTGAACGCTCAAAGTCGCAAATGACTCCGTTTTTTGAAGATCTGTTTTTATACCTTGGCGGCTTAGTAAAAGACATTAATAACAAAATTATTATTTCTGGGCACAGCGACGCCAGCCTATTTATTGATGGTAGCTCTCGTAATTGGGATATTTCTGGCGATAGGGCGCAACAGGCCAGAAAAGTGATGACCATGGGCGGAATGCCATCAAGCCAAGTGTTGCAAGTAAATGCATTCTCCTCTAATCGACCACTGAACAAAGAAAACCAAAAAGCCAGTGAAAACAGACGGGTTGAACTACTTATTTTAACTAAAGATGCAGAGGGAAAATTTAATCAGTTGTTTGATGATAGCAATATTAATAACCCAGTAAAAAAATCTGCCAGTGCGGCAACTGCTAATAAACCTGTGCTACGCCTTGAAGAGAATTATGAGTAACCAATCAGAAACTAAACGAAGTTACAAAAGATGGAATTTAAACCTCAAAGATAATTACGAGCCAGAGTCAGTTCAGCTTGGCGGGGTGGGCGTACAGTTACTTCGCCGCTGCTTTATTGATATTCCACTTTGTCATGGCGTTGCAAAAGACATTAGCGTGGGTGGTGTGGGTTTATTAGTGCCTGCTGAAAAGGCTATTCCTGACAAATTTATTGTGGTTTTTGATAAAGCCAATCGATTGACTGGCAAGGTAACGTACCGCCGCGAAGTAAGTGACAAGTTAGTGTTTTTAGGGGTTGAGTGGATAAGTAAAAATGAGCGCCTACGCAGCGATATAGTTAACCATTTACAGTTACAAGCCCAATTAAAAAAAGCAAAAAAAACCAATGCATAGGCAACATAGAAATGAATCAGGAAATACAGTGATATGAGTAAAACGTTAAGCGCTAAAGCAAAGTTAATTAAAGCGAAAGATTCTGAGCATATTACTCCATTTGCACTAACGCTAGAGCAAAGAGCCTACGAACACGCGCAGCAAAAAGCAGCGCAAATAAACGTCAATATTCGTAAAGCATTGGAGTTAGAACTTGCCCAATTATTTAACGACAGCCGCTTTGATGTAGAAATTTCGCCTTGTTCGCATTCAACCATTAATAGTTGGTTTAAAGAATCGCCTAGAATATTTCTTGCCTGTCCTTTATTTGCACCCACTCAAGGCGAAGCTTTCTTAGCGCTTGATTTTCAAAGTGCTCATAAAACAGCTGATTTATGTTTAGGCGGGCAATTCAATAATTCAGATAATTCAAGCCACGATTACTCGCCTACCACGAATGAATTGAGTGCAACAGAGAGCCGTATTTGTGGCCGTTTATTACAACGCCAAGTGCAAGGTATTCAGGGCTTATTATTTAGAGAACGCTCTGCGCTATTAGGTGAAATACAAAAATCACATGCTTTACCAGAAGCATTACAATATTTGGCTTTTAAAGTGCGGTTTATATTAGAAAGCCAAGTAATAAGTTGGTTTTTATGGCTACCAATTAGCTTTTTTTGCGCAGCCGATAGCGAGCAAGACCCAGCAAGTAGCGACACACTCAATACCGATATGTGGGCACAGTTTGCAGTGCAAGGCCAAATTGAAATGGCGAAGAAAAAAGTCACATTAAAACAACTAAAAGCCTGTGTTGCTGGCGGTGTCTTACCGATTGAGCTTAATGAAGCGGCGCTATTTAATCTAGGGCATAAACAAATATTTAAAGGCCAAGTCGTTGAGCAAGAGGCTGGCTTAGCATTTCAAATCACACAATTATCAAACAATACAACGAGTAATTAAATTATGAACGAAAACCTTGATAGTGCCTTAGCGGGCTTAGAGCTGGATGCTTTTGATGGATTTGATGATAAATCTGCTAATAAAACGAACGAAGGCAGTATGTCATTTTTTCAAGACGTTCCTTTGTTAGTGACTCTTGAAGTTGCAAGTACTGAAATTACCTTAGGCGAGCTTAGCCAAGCCAAAGAAGGCGACGTGCTTAAACTAGATAAAGTAGCCGGCGAAGCGCTTGATGTAAAAGTGAATGGGGTGTTTTTTGCTAAAGCAGAAGTCGTGATGGTTGAAGGGCAGTATGGTTTGAAATTTGCTCAAACAGATACCGCAAAGGATCAGTAAAAAAATGAATAAACGCGTAATTTTTAAAGTTAGCCTACTGTTGATCATGTTGTTTATACCAAGCTGGCTAAATGCAGAAGAACTTACGCTGTTTTCGCTAAAAGATACGGCCGACGGACAAGACTATAGCGTTAAACTGCAAATACTTTTGTTAATGACGGTATTGAGCTTATTACCTGCGCTATTAATGGTTTTAACGTCTTTTACGAGGATTATCATTGTATTGGCGATTTTACGCCAAGCAATGGGGTTACAACAAAGCCCGCCGAATAAAATTTTAATTGGCATCTCACTGATGCTCACCATGTTGATTATGCGACCGGTTTGGCAAGATATTTATCAAAACGCGTATACGCCTTTTCAGCAGCAAACCATAGGATTAGAAGACGCTTTACTCACCGCTGAAAAGCCTTTACGTGCTTTTATGCTCAGACAAACCCGTGAAAGTGAGTTGCGCCAAGTGCTACTAATTGCCAATGAGCCAACGACACTCACCGCCGAAGAAATTCCGTTTGAAGTGTTAATGCCTGCGTTTGTATTAAGTGAGCTTACTACCGCTTTTCAAATTGGCTTTATGTTGTTTATTCCTTTTTTAATTATTGACTTAGTGGTCAGTAGTGTATTGATGTCTATGGGTATGATGATGCTATCGCCGCTGATCATTAGTTTACCGTTTAAGCTCATGGTGTTTGTACTTGCCGATGGCTGGTCAATGATAGCGGGTACACTGGCGGCTACATTTGGAATGTCACCATGACCCCAGAAATGTCGGTAGAGCTTATTTCAAGCGCAGTTTACACCATCATCAAGCTCATTTTAGTGCTTATTGTACCCGGATTATTGTTGGGTATTGTGGTCGCCATTATTCAAGGTGCTACTTCTATCCAAGAGCAAACTCTGACGTTTTTACCCCGTATGTTATTAACCTTGTTAATGGTGGTATTTGCAGGCCATTGGATGCTACAAATTTTGATTGATTGGTTTGATAAGCTCAAATTTATGTTACCTGGGGTATTTGGTTGAGCTCATTACTCTCTTTAACGTCTACTGATTTAGTCAGCTGGATGGGCACGCTTTGGTGGCCATTTGTGCGTTTTTCTGCACTTTTATGGTCTATGCCGGTATTTGATAATCCGGCGGTAACGCCGCGCTCTCGTATTTTAGTGTCTATGATGTTGGCTTTTTTAGTCGCCCCGCAGTTACCGCTAGCCCCTGCTATTGACTTATTTTCTTTGGATGCGGTCATTTTAACGTTCGAACAAATCATTTTTGGGGTGATGATGGGGCTATCACTGCGCATCTTGTTTGAAGTGATGGCGATGATAGGGCTGATTTTATCCATGCAAATGGGTTTGTCGATGGCGCTTGTTATGGACCCAGGCAGCGGTAATCAAGTTGCCCTGTTAGGGCAATTATTTTGGATTATGTGTGCCTTATTATTTTTTGCTGTTGATGGCCACCTGATAACTCTACAAGTTATGGTGGAGAGTTTTCATAGTTTTCCGATTGGGCGCAGTATTTATGAGTTTGATATTCAATCGATCATTATGCTATTTGCGTGGATGTTCTCCTCTGCTTTACTGCTTTCGCTACCAGGAATAGTCGCCATGTTATTGGTTAACTTAACCTTTGGTGTGGCAAGTAGAGCAGCGCCGTCATTGAATATTTTTGTATTGGGTTTTCCTATGTCGCTGTTGATGGGCTTTTTCTGTGTATTTATGACCTTAGAGTACACTGGAAGTGCGTTTTCAAGGCTAACGTATTATGTGCTAACAACCTTTGCACAGGCGATGAGGTAGCGATATGTCTCAAAATAGCTCGCAAGAAAAAACAGAACAACCCACAGAAAAACGGCTAAAAAAAGCCAAAGAAGACGGCCAAGTTGCGCGCTCAAAAGAGCTTAACACCGCTATTTTATTAATGGTTAGTATTGCTGGGCTATTGTGGTTTGCCAATTTATTTTACAGCTTATTTGTTAACTTAATGAACAGTACCATGGTGCTGGATCACACAATTATAAATAACAAAAAAATGATGCCCATCGCATTGAGTGACGCCATTATGAATATGCTGTCGACCCTTACGCCGTTTTTATTATTAAGCTTTTGCGCAATGTGGATCACTGGGTGTTTACCGGGTGGGTTTGTGTTTTCAAAAAAACTGGTCGCACTAAAAATGAGCAAGCTCAACCCATTAACCGGGTTAGGCAAAATGTTTGGTAAACAGTCGTTAGTTGAGCTGCTTAAATCGATATTAAAAATAACCTTACTGGCGATTTGCTTATATACCTTTTTAACCAAGCTGTGGATGCAGCTGATGATGTTACAAAACTTAGATATCAAAGTGGCGATAGGCCAAGGTATTGAGCTGTTATTTTTATCATTAATGATCACGGTAACTTTGCTGCTTTTTATTGCGGTTATTGATGTGCCTTTTCAGCAAAAACAGATTGCTGATAAAATAAAAATGACCCACCAAGAAGTAAAAGAAGAGCGTAAATCTTCAGACGGTAGCCCTGAGATAAAAAATAAAATTCGGCAAATACAATATCAGCAATCAAACCGAAAAATTGAAGAGCGTGTTCCCACTGCCGATGTCATTGTCACCAATCCAACTCATTATGCTGTGGCAATAAAGTACAGTGAAGAGGCAGCTAAAGCCCCTTATGTTGTCGCCAAAGGCGTGGATGAAATGGCGCTGAGAATACGCGAAGTGGCCCGTATGAATAACAAAGAAATTATAGAAATCCCTGCATTAGCACGGGCTATTTATTTTTCGACCCGGGTCGACCAAGAAGTGCCTAACGGCTTATACAGTGCGGTTGCCTATGTACTGACCTACGTATTGCAACTAAAAGCATACAAGCAAGGGCGTGGGCAAGCACCCGCAGCCTTACCTGAATTAACAATCCCTAAAAACTTACAGAAACCTTAGATGTTGGAGTTATAATTTGAACTGGCGCAGTTTTACTCAACCTTACACCGCTATTCCTATTTTGCTGTTAGCTGTTTTGTCGATGGTTATTTTGCCATTACCAGGATGGCTATTAGATGCATTATTCACTTTTAACATTGTATTGTCGGTGATTGTATTGTTAGTGGCGGTATCTACTAAAAAGCCGCTCGATTTTTCTGTATTTCCGACTATTTTGTTAGTCGCCACCTTGATGCGTTTAACACTAAACATTGCCTCAACACGTGTGGTATTACTGCATGGCCATGAAGGCTCCGATGTGGCAGGTCGCGTTATTCAAGCGTTTGGTGAAGTGGTTATAGGTGGTAACTACGTCGTTGGTATTGTGGTGTTTGTCATTTTAATGGTGATTAACTTTGTGGTTATTACCAAAGGTGGCGAGCGTATTTCTGAGGTGGCAGCTCGCTTTACCTTAGATGCTATGCCTGGTAAGCAAATGGCAATTGATGCGGATTTAAATGCCGGATTAATTGGACCTGAGCAAGCAAAAGAGCGACGTAGCACCATAGCCCAAGAGGCCGATTTTTATGGCTCTATGGATGGTGCCTCAAAGTTTGTGCGCGGTGATGCCATTGCCGGTTTAATTATTTTAGTGATTAACCTACTCGGTGGTGTATCAATAGGTGCTTTTCAACATGGTTTAAGTTTAGCCGAAGCGTTTCAACGTTTTGCCCTATTAACTATAGGTGATGGCTTAGTTGCACAAATCCCCTCGTTGCTGTTAGCCGTTGCTGCTGCAATTATTGTTACGCGAATGAACGATGAAGGTGATGTGAGTGAAGCGGTCGGTAAGCAGTTACTTGCCTCTCCGCGTGTTATTTTTACCGCCGCTTTAATCATGGTCACGCTTGGTATTGTGCCTGGGATGCCAACTGTCGCCTTTTTAGCATTTGCTGCGCCATTGTTTTATGTTGCTTGGCGATTGCAGCGCTCTCTCCCCGATAACTCTTTAATTGAAGCAGAGCAGATGACCGACACCATTTTAAGTGAGCAACAAGCTCACTTAGAGTGGGGAGATATTTCTCATGTTGATAAGCTGTCGGTTGAGCTTGGCTTTCGTTTGGTTTATTTAGCAGATAAAGACAAAGGGGAAGAGCTGGTAAAAACCTTAAGAGGTGTGCGTAAAAATCTCTCTGAACAACTTGGGTTTTTATTACCGGAGATCAGAATAAAAGATAACCTGAAACTAAATCCACAAGAATACAAAGTAAACTTAGCGGGTGTACCCGTTGCCAGTGCCAATGTGAATGCCAAAGAGTTACTGGCGTTAAATACCGGGGATGTATATGGCTCGCTAGATGGTGAAATAACCACCGACCCTGCTTATGGGCTTGAAGCTGTATGGATAAAAGATGACAGCAAAACCCAAGCGTTGAATATGGGCTACTCAGTGGTAGATTTAGGCACCATTATTGCCACACACACTGGTAAGGTGATCAAAGAGCATTTAGATGAGCTATTCAGTTATGAGGATGTACAAAAACTCAATGAGCGTTTAAAAGAGATTTCACCTAGCTTAGCGGAAACCTTCGAAAAAGTCTTACCCACTAACTTGCAGCTTAAAGTCATTCGTTTATTGCTTAAAGAGCACATTAGCATTAAAGATATTGTCACCATTGCAGGCACTTTAATTGACAGTGTTGAGGTAACTAAAGATCCTATTCTACTGGTTTCAGATGTGCGCTGTGCTTTGCAAAAAGTATTAGTAAAACAGGTAATGGGTAATCGTGATGAACTCAGTGCTTACAGCTTAGATGAAAAACTAGAAAGTACCTTACAAAGCTCACTCGACCAAGCGATGCAAGCAGGCAAAGTTGTACTGGATAGTTTTGCGGTTGACCCTAATTTACTAGGCCAATTTCAACGCACTATGCCACTGATTGTCGAAGATATGAAATCAAGAGGGGTAACACCTACATTAATTGTGGTGCCACAGTTACGACCCTTGCTGGCACGTTACGCCAAAACCTTTACTAAAGGCAGCTTAGTAGTTCTTTCTTATAATGAAATTCCAGATACCATTCGTGTTGATATACTCGGATCGTTGGGATAATTAGTTAGATTTCATCTATCAAATGAACTTAGCATGAATTTTGTAAGTAATATTTGCAATTAATTCTATTTAACTATAGTCTATTGTTTTTATTATACATAGTTACTAGTTTTTATGTTGGTAAAAAACAATGCATAAGTAAATTAAATGGCAAACTATGCGAAAGCATAGGACGCAAAGCTTCCAGTCTAAGGCAATCGCTACGATCGTGGGGTTACATTAACTTAGTGATATTAATTAATACCTTGTTTGTATTTGTTGTATTTCGCTATTCATTTAAAAAACTTAATTGTTCTCTAAACTTATACGGAATACTCATGAACGGATTTCCTAACATTATTAAATTTGCACTTCCTTGTGCATTATTTTTAACGCAATCAGGGCTGGCTGCAGAACAAAATCTGGTCCAAAGTTATGAAAACTCGACTTGGACTGTTAAGGGCGATTCTTTCGCTTGTTCGCTACAACAGCGCTTTGAAAATTATGCGTTGCTTGAAGTTAAAACCGTGCCAGCACTGCAGCAACAACTTGTGTTTACTTGGCTTTTAAAAGATAAGCCAATAACCCGCTTGCACGTTTCATCACGCAAAGCCGATTGGCAATCAGCAAATACAGTACTCACCCCACTTAACTTCACATCAACAGATATCGAAGACAATAAAGTGCAATTTTCAGCGGATGTAAGTGCTTTACTTCGTTTAATTAAGCAAGGTGGTTGGTTAGACACTTTAGTCAGCTTTAAAGATGAGCAGTTGCGCCTAACGTTTACCAATACCCATAGCGATGAAATAGTTGCAGATTATCAACAGTGTTTAAATAACCTTTCTCCGCTTTCTTGGGAGCAAGCACGTGATCATCAGTTACAGTTTGCCAGCGGGCAGCGCACGGTAACAGCTGAAAAAGACTTAAAATTTCTAAAGGATTTAGTGCGTTATATTTCTTTAGACAATCGCGTTAGTAAAGTACTTGTGGATGGCCACACCGATAATACAGGCTCGCCGCTATCTAATCGGCTGCTTTCAAAAGAAAGAGCGGATGACGTAGCTTCAAGACTCATTGAATTTGGTTTACCCAAAGACATTTTAGAAGTGAGAGCGCATGGTCAACGCTACCCCATTATTAAAAATTCAAAGCAGGGCGCATCGTCTAATCGCCGTGTTTTAGTTCGTCTTTTCAGACACTCAAGTTAATTGCATCGTAAGGGAATTATATGAGTCAAAGATACCTCTTATGGATCAGTGAACAACAGCCAACGCCTGAAATTCAGCAAGTTGTATTTGCCGAAAATTTTAAGTTTTTGCATACAAACTCCATCAGCGATGCGGTTAGTCACTGTCTTATTAATAAACCTGAGCTCGTGTTTGTTGATGCTGATACTCAACAACTCGAGCTGGTTGAATTAGTAAAATTACTGCGCAAAACATGCCCAACTTCACAAATTGTGACTTTAGTGGATTCATCGCAAAGTGAAATTGCTTCAAAAACAATTAATACCGGTGGCGCTGTTGATTATCTCTTAAAACCTTTCTTTGCTGAACAGCTTAAAAAAACAATCAGAAACACTGATTCAATGAAGCATGGGTTTGAAGATTTAATCGCTGTTTCTACTAAATCACAGCAAGTATTACGTTTAGCCAACCGCGCTGCACATACCTCAGCAGGCGTGTTAATCACCGGCGAGTCTGGAACAGGTAAAGAGAAGCTCGCGCACTTTATTCATAAAGCTTCAGATCGCAAAGATAAGCCATTTATTGCAGTTAACTGTGCTGCTATCCCAGAAAATATGCTCGAAGCTATGTTATTTGGATTTAATAAAGGTGCGTTTACCGGCGCTGTAAATACCCAGCCAGGCAAATTTGAAATAGCCAATGGCGGTACTATTTTACTCGATGAAATTACTGAGCTACCGCTCGATTTACAAGCTAAGTTACTGCGCGTATTGCAAGAGCGCGAAGTTGAAAGACTGGGTAGTCATCAAAAAATCAATTTAGATATACGCATTATTGCCGCCTCCAACCGCGTACTGCGTGAACAGGTTGAGCAAGGCGCTTTTCGTGAAGACTTATTTTATCGTTTAGATGTATTACCACTTAGTTGGCCTGCACTTCGGGATCGTGTTGATGACATCATCCCATTGGCTTATCACTTTATCAAAAAATATGGCAACTCTGAGTTTCATATTAGTAAACAAGCAGAAGATGTGATGCTTTGTTACAACTGGCCAGGGAATGTGCGTGAAATTGAAAACGTAATCCAACGCGCCTTAGTGATGGCAAGAGGGGCAGAGATTCAGGTTGAAGACTTAAATTTACCGCAATGCTCACCGGCGGCGGCAGCTTATTGTGCCACCCAGTTAAAAGAAAATAAAAAGCAGGCAGAATTTGATTACATATACAGTTTGTTGAGTCGATTTAAAGGGCATCGTACCCAAACAGCAAAGGCGCTTGGGGTAACTACCCGAGCATTAAGATACAAAATTGCCGCCATGCGTGAATGCGGTATTGATATTGATGCAATTGCATAATTTGAAGGAAAAATAAAATGTCGCCAATTGAAAGTCAACAAATGATGCTGGGCAAAATGATGGACATGCACAAAATTGCAGGTCCAGAAAGTATAGAGCCGGCTGCTATCAGTAATCAAAATGTAAATATTAGTGAAGATTTTAAGCATGTTATTCGCTCTATCAACGCCCAACAAAATATTGCCGGTGAGATGGTTAAAGCCGTTGATACCGGTGAAAGTGAAGACGTAGTAGGGGCGATGATTGCCAGTCAAAAAGCAGGGCTTAGTTTTTCTATGCTAATGGAAATGCGCAATAAAGTGCTCAATGGCATTGATGATGTCATGCGCATGTCACTGTAGAGGCTGATATGAAAGGAGAATTAGCAAAAGTACCTGAGCAAAATGAGAGTAACCTAAAAGAAAGAGTGGTTAATCTCTCAAATAAATTAAATTTTGGCAGCTCAGGTGACAGAAGTGTCGCGACCATTGCTCTACTAGCGACATTAGTAGCGGCAACCATAGTCCTTATTTTATGGACATCGGCTAAAAACTACGTGCCGCTCTACGGTAACCAAGAAAGCTACGATAAAGCCAATATTTTAGAGATTTTAGATAAAGAGCAAATCACTTTTCGCATTGATACCGATAGCGGCAATATTTTGGTTCCTCAAGAAAAGCTGGCGGATGCACGTATTACGCTTGCGGCCAGAGGAATAAAAGCCTCTATGCCTGAGGGAATTGAAAATATTAGCGATAAAGTGTCTATGGGCACCAGTCAATTTATCGAATCTATGCAATACCAGCATGCCTTAGAAGGTGAGCTGGCGCGCACCATTATTAACATGCAAGGTATTCGTAACGCACGCGTGCATCTAGCAGTTCCCAAGCGCAGCTTATTTGTAGGGCGTACTGAACAAAAAACTGCGGCTTCGGTAATGGTGGATTTAGCCCCAGGGCATGAGCTAAAACCAGAGCAAGTGGAAGCCATTATTGCACTGATTATTGGCAGTGTGCCAGGGCTTGATTCTCGTTCTGTGTCGGTGGTGGATCAGCGCGGTAAACTACTCAGCGGCGACTTATTTGATACCACCCCAGTAGGCAAAGAAACCGATAAAAAACTCGCCTTTATCGAAAAAGTTGAGCGCAACATAGAGCAACGTGCCTCTATTATGTTGTTGCCAATTTTAGGCGAAGGCAATTTTAGAATTCAGGTTTCAAGTGATGTTGACTTTAGCGTGGTAGAAGAAACCCGTGAAATGGTTGACCCACAAAATGTATTAACACAAGAGTTTATTAAATCTGATAGCACCCTAGATCAGCTGGCGGCGGGCATTCCGGGTTCTTTAGCTAATGAGCCACCAGTGCCTAATGAACAAGCTGAAGATGAAAACAACGAGCGTACTTCACAACGAAGTGAGAGCAAGCGACAGTTTGAAAATGGCCGCTCAGTCACTCACACCCAATTTGAAGTAGGCCGAATTAAAAACATGAGCTTATCGGTACTTATTAATGAGCAAGTAGCAGGTACTGCTGATGGCTGGAGCGAAGAAAAGCTCGCTTCATTAGGTGAAATGGTAAAAAAAGCCACGGGGTTTAACGACGCACGCGGCGATCAATTCAACATAACTAGCTTTGCCTTTGTAGAACAAAAAATACTTGCCCCAGGTGAAGGCCTTGAGTGGTGGCAAATGCCAGAGCTTAAAGAGTATGCCCGTTATATTGTTGGCACTTTAATTAGTTTATTGCTGATTTTATTTGGCGTGCGTCCATTAGTTAATCACTTAATTAAAGGCAAAAGTAACGACGCAAACAACGCCATGGCAACCACAGATAATGAGGTTAAGTCAGTCTCTGCAACAGAAAGACAAAGTAGTCCGCTTGATGAAGCCATTAATGCGAAATCGCAAATAGAAAACTTAACTGCCAAAGAGGGCGCAAGCGAACATCAAAATATGTCGTTACCGCAAATAGGCAATGACTTTGAAGAACAGATAGCGCACATGCAGTTACTTGCTAATAAAGAAACCGAGCGTGTCACATCGGTAATAAAATATTGGGTAGAACAAGGAGTTGAAATTGAATCAAGAAAAGCTTGATAAAGGCTCACAATTACCGGCGTTAGATCGCGCCGCTATTTTATTGCTAAGTATGGGCGAGGAAAACGCCGCCAGTGTTATTCGTAAATTAGGCCGCCGTGAAGTGCAGGCTATTTCTGAGCGTATGGCTAAAATTTCAAACGTTACTCAACATGATGTTGCAGGCACCTTGAGTGAATTTTTTGATTGCTACCGCAATGAAAGTGGCGTCAATGGTGCATCGCGTGTGTATTTAGAGCGAGCACTCGATAAAGCCGTCGGTAGAAAGCTTGCCAAAACTATGCTTGATGATATTTATGGTGGTGCCATGAATGACGATTTACGTCGTTTAGAGTGGATCCCGCCTGAACTTATCGTGCGCTTTTTAGAGCAAGAACACGTGCAAATGCAGGCGCTGTTTTTGGCTTTTTTACCGCCAGAGCAAGCCTCTGCCATTATTGTGCTGTTTCCAGAATCTAAACACGATGACTTACTTTATCGTATTGCGAGTCTTCGTGAAGTGAGTGAACACGTTATTGATGATGTGCGCTTAACGCTTGAATCGTGTATTGAATTTGTTGGCCGCCAAGTTGGCGCGCAGGTCAATGGCGTCGATAAAGCAGTTGAAATTATGAATCGTTATAACGGTAATAAGAGCCAAATTATCGAACTAATGAAAAAACATAACACTAACGTGGCTGATGAAATACAAGAAAAAATGTACGATTTTGACAGCTTAATTAAGCAAACAGACGAGACATTAACCTTGTTGCTTAATGACATTCCTGATGAGTTATGGACGATGTCATTAAAGGGTGTGAACAGTGAGTTTTTAGCGCGTGTTTTAGGTGCACTACCTAAACGTTTAGCGCAAGTGTACCAACAGCAAATAGACGGCTTAAGTGCACAACCACTGAGCAAAGTGATTGCCGCCAGAAAAGAAATTATGTCGATAGTTAGAGACATGAGTAAACAAGGTGATATTGAATATCGCTTATTTGAAGAAGAGACTGCAGGCTAGCTATGAGTCAAGCATTTAGGTTTCCCACTTTAAATAAAAATGAGCAACATCAAACGCTGCAAGAGCGTTTAGATGCTGCTCAGCGTGTTGGTTTACAGCAGGGCTATGAAGAAGGGCTCGCGCAAGGGGCTGCCAATAAGCAAAGCGAATTAGAGCAACAAATGGAGCAACAAATAGAGTTGCGTGTTGCTGAGCGTCTTGAAGCGCAAAAAACACAGCTTATTGAACGTTTTAACACTTTATTCGACAAAGCGAATAACGAACTACTTAACTTTAATGATGAGTTTAAACAAGACATTGCCTTGATGATAAACAAGTTAGCAGAGCACGTTATTGACTGCGAGCTAAAAGTACGCCCCGAAATACGCGCGCAGCTTATTGAAAAAGCCATTACCTTGCTTAGCAATCGCGATGTAGTAACAAAAGTTATGATCTCAGGGGCTGATCGCCACTGCTTTAATGATGCGCGTTTAGCTGAATTTTCGGTGCCGATTTACTTTGATGAGGCTCTGATCAGTGGAGACGTTGAATTGGTGGCAGAGCAACAAACACATCGGTTTTCTTTTTCAGAGCGCCTACAAAGCTTACTGGGTGAAGTGATACCTGAAATACTCAAAGCGCAGCCACATGACTAACCCCCTACACACTAGTTTAAAATCTGCGCTGACAGCGCTAACCCCGCCTGAATTAGTTAAAAGCTATGGTCGTTTAACACGAGTCAATGGTTTAACACTTACCGCGACGGGTGGGCAATTCGCTATGGGCGAAAAGTACCAAGTTGAGAGTGTTGACGGTCACTGGTATGACGCTGAAGTTGTGGGTTTTAATCAAGATGAAGCCTATTTAATGCCCTTGAAAAAAATACAAAATTTATATTCTGGTGGGCGAGTCAGACCAGTTATAAAAAACAGCCATGTGGCTATTTCAGAAAAGCTATTAGGGCGAGTAATTGATGCGCAAATGCAACCCATTGATAACTTAGGCCCACTTGAACAAGACAGCACAATGAGTGCTTGTAAATTGGGTAACGATTATTCTTTAACGCCACTGGAGCGCAAAGGCGTTACCGAGCCGTTAGATGTGGGTATTCGCGCTATTAATAGCCTATTTAGTGTGGGTAAAGGCCAGCGGTTAGGGTTATTTGCAGGTTCGGGTGTGGGTAAAAGTAAATTACTTGGCATGATGACCCGTTTTACCTCGGCCGATGTAGTTATTGTAAGCCTAGTCGGTGAGCGTGGTTGGGAAGTAAAAGATTTTATTGAGCAAAGCCTAGGTAAAGAAGGGCTAAAAAAGGCCATTGTAATAGCATCACCGGCGGACGATTCTCCCTTATTGCGTATTAAAGCCGCCGAGCTTAGTCATAAACTGGCGGCCTATTTTAGAGATAAAAACTCAAATGTATTGCTATTAATGGACTCATTAACCCGCTATGCGCAAGCACAGCGTGAAATTGGCCTATCGGTAGGCGAGCTGCCCGCATCTAAAGGGTACCCGCCATCGGTATTTAGTAAATTAACCCAGTTGGTTGAAAGCTCCGGTAATAGTGAAAAAAGTAAAGGCAGCATGACCGCCATTTATACGGTATTGGCTGAAGGCGACGATCAACAAGACCCAATAGCCGATAACGCCCGAGCAATTCTTGATGGCCATATAGTATTGGATCGCACCTTAGCAGAAAAGGGCCACTATCCGGCCATTAATATTGGTTCATCGATTAGTCGAGTGATGCCAAATATAGTGAGCGATGAGCAATTGAGCTTTTGTTATAAATTGAAAAAACTTTATAGCCGCTATATGCAAGTACATGAGCTTATACCTTTAGGGGCGTATCAGGCAGGTAAAGATCCGGAACTCGACAGTGCGGTAAATTTGTATCCAAAAATCGAATCATTTTTATGCCAAGGATTGAACGAACAAGTGGATTTCTCACAGTCAGTGAATCAGTTAAATGCAGTGATGGGTGAACTGAATGCTTAATAAATTTTTAGGATTACAACAACAAAAATTAGATAAAATGCTGGCCGAGCAAACTCAATTACAACAAAGAAGTAACTTAGAGCAGCAGCGACTATTGCAGCTACAGCAGCACATAAACAGTATGGATAAAAACCAGCAAATGAGCTCAGCGATAAGCTTACAAAATTTATCAGGGATGAAACGCATTTTGTCTGGTTTGTCAGCGCAGCAACAAGCGCGGATTAATGATTCACAGCAAGATGAATTACGTCAACAGCAAGCTTGTTTTAAGCAAATGAGCTTCACCAAAGGCATAGAAGGAATAGTGAGTAATAGGCATCGTGCTGATCAAAATAAAGCGCAGCAACAAGAAGCTAAAGTTTTAGATGAAATGATCAGCCAAGCACATAGTCGTACCCTACATAAATAACTGCTAATTTTTGCTACAATGGCGGCAAAGTAATTTAGGGTAAATAGCGTGCTGCCGGTTCAAGAAATATATAACTCACTCATTGATGCATTAAAAGCCAACCCAATCACCTTACTGCAAGCGCCGCCTGGTGCAGGTAAATCAACGTGGTTGCCATTACAGCTTATGCGCGATGGGCATTATAAACACATAGTGATGTTGGAGCCTCGGCGCTTAGCTGCACGTAATATTGCCAATTATTTAGCGCATTGCCAAAACGAATCCCTTGGACAAAGTGTTGGTTTACGGGTGCGAGGTGAGAGTAAAGTAAGTGCGAACACGCGCCTTGAAATAGTCACCGAAGGCATGCTGACACGCATGTTACAAAATGACCCTGAGCTCAGTGATGTTGATTTACTGATTTTTGATGAGTTTCATGAGCGCTCTATCGCAGCAGATACCGCGCTGGCTTTTGCTTTAGAATCGCAAGCGGCGCTACGTGAAGACTTAACCATTATGCTGATGTCGGCCACCCTCGATAGCGATCGTTATACCGCATTTTTTAATTGCCCAGTTATTCAGTCAAGCGGGCGAAGTTACCCGATTGACGAAATATATTGCCCAATAAAAGATGAAAGCCGCTGGCTTGATGCCATCCCCGCTATTATAAAACAAGCACTCAATGAGCAAACCGGCAGTGCGCTGGTATTTTTACCCGGCCAACGAGAAATACTGCGCGTGCAACAAGCATTGAGCGACTTACCTAGTAACTGCCTAGTCGCCACTTTATTTGGTGAGCAAGATAAAGCCAATCAACAAGCTGCAATAGCACCTGCGCCTCAAGGGATGCGAAAAGTAGTACTGACCACCAATGTTGCCGAAACCAGCTTAACCATTGAAGGCATTCGAATTGTGATTGATAGCGGCAAGCGCCGTGCAGCCAGCTTTAATTTAAAAACCGGTGTCACTGAGCTGACGACTCAAAGTATATCGCGTTCATCGGCAGTACAACGCGCAGGGCGTGCAGGACGAATAGAACCAGGGGTTGTGTATCGGTTAGGTTCCAAACAAACTTTTGAGCGACGAAACAGCCACGATAACCCTGATATTCTTACCTCAGATATTAGCCAACTGATGCTAGAGGCGAAGCAGTGGGGTGCAAGTATTAGTGAACTCACCTTACTTGACCCGCCGAGTGAGCAACAATGCAGCCAAGCTACTAATTTATTATCTATGCTTGAAGCTATAGATAGCCACGGTAAGCTCACCACGCTGGGTAGTAAAATGTTGGGCTTTGGTGCCGATATTCGCTTAGCGCATATGTTATTAAAAGCGCAAATGCTAGAACCACAGTTAAGCGGAATTTATCGCTTAGCTATTTATTTAGTCGCCTTACTAGAAAGCCGAGTTAGTACTGCCAATGAGCTCAACCTAGCACTGCATAGTCAACAGCAGCGTCCGCATCCTGTGTTTAAGCAACAATTAAATTATTGGTTAAAACGCTTAAAATTTACCGACAGCAAAACAGATTTAAACACCGATCATTTAAGCTTATTAGTGTCGCTTGCCTACCCAGATCGCATCGCTAAAAAACGCGGTAATGGCTACTTACTTGCTAATGGCGCAGGGGCCGAGCTAAACCCTGACTACTGGCATAATGACGAATATATAGCTATTGCCAGTATGGGCGGACACAAAGGCGGGCGAGTTTTTGCGGCCACGGCGCTAAATCCAGTAGCGCTTAAAGAGTATTTACCGCATTTATTCACTGAGTTGATCCGCTGCGAGTTTGATGAAAAAGCTGCTCGGTTTATTCATCAAGATGAAGTAAAACTTGGGGAAATTACCCTTAGTAGCCAACCAAGTAAACATAAGCTTGATAAAACAGAGCGCACCAAGGCATGGCTTAGTGTGTTTGCCAAACAGGGCTTTTCACTGTTTAACGAGCAAAAAGAAAGTGAGCAGTTACTTATTAGAATGTGCCTAGCCAGCAAATTGATGCCAGAACAGTTTCCTGTTATTAATCAGCAGCAGCTCATTGAAACAGCAGGTGATTGGTTAGGGGTATACCTTGAAGATATTAAAACCCTTGAGCAACTTAAAAAGTTTAATTATTTTGAGGCACTACAAAACTGTTTTAATTGGCAACAGCAAAGCGAGCTAAAATCTTTACTCCCACTGCGACTAACAGTACCAAGTGGCTCTAACATAAAAATTGAATACCAACTTGATGGACCTGCCAAGCTTAGTGTGCGCATGCAAGAGGTATATGGTTTAACCAGTACACCTATGTTAGCTAACGGTAAATTAGCATTGCTAATGGAGTTGTTATCGCCAGGCAAGCGTTCACTACAGTTAACCCAAGACTTAGCACATTTTTGGAATAGTAGTTACCGCGAGGTACAAAAAGAGATGAAAGGGCGCTACCCCAAGCACTTTTGGCCAGACGACCCTGCCAATAGCGTTGCCACCAATAGAGTAAAAAGCAGAATGTGATCACGCTTCCTTAATGTCACTTAATGTTAAACGTTGACGATACAAATAACGAACATTTTTGGGCGTTTTACAAGCGACTAAACTATTATTACTTTAATGCTGATATTTTACTGGGTAAGACTTATTACCCTAGTGTACATATGAGCCGTAAGGTAGCGAGCGTTTGTAACTAATTGAAGATGCAGCTAACAATCTAAAAGTGATAATAGAGGGAACATGCATGAAAGGCGTTATCTTTAGAGGGCTTGAGGCACTGGTTATTGAAAAATGTGGCATGGCAGCATGGGACGACTTACTTGAAAAAAATGCACCGGAGGGTCGTGTTTATATTTCTGCAGAAAGTTATCCAGATGAAGAAATAGTTGGTTTAGCACAAGATGTAGCAACTGCACTTTCTATGTCTATGCCAGAGGTATTAAAGGCCTTTGGTGAGTATTTATTTTCTCACTTAAAGGCACGTCATCCAAGCATTGTTGCTAACTTTAATTGTTTTGCTGATCTCATTATTGGTATTGATAAAGTAATTCATGTTGAAGTAGCTAAGCTTTATCATGAGCCTAATTTACCTGAAATTGACGCCCAAATTATTGAAGACGGGTTTATTTTAATGCGTTACAACTCTAAGCGACAGCTTTGTATGTGCGCCGAAGGGCTTATTTTTGGTGCTGCGGCTCATTATGGGGTTGATGCTAAACTTAATCATGCCCAGTGTATGCATGATGGGTTTGATTCGTGTTTAATTGAAATAAAATATGAGACTCCCCATGGCTGAAGACGACTACAATTATAAAAAAGCGTATTTGCGCGAAAAATCAGCCAGAGATCAATTAGAAACCCTACTAGAAGACAAAACACGGGCATTGTTTATTGTTAATCAAGAGCTGGAAGAAAAGCTCGAAACGGTCAAAAACCAACAAATAACCTTAATGCAAAGTGAAAAAATGGCCACGCTAGGGACACTCTCTGCTGGGATGGCCCACGAAATAAATAACCCGCTTGCTTACATAACCAGCAATGTAGAAAGTATAAAATTTATAAAGCCCGTGTTGGTTTCGTTAATGACGGCGGCTCAACAATTTGTAGATAAATCGATTTCAGTATCGCAGTTAGAGTCTATTTTAGTTCAGCTCAATCAAGAGAACGATTTAAGCTTTATTGTGGACGATATTGATGACTTAGTTGATGATACCCAAGAGGGATTAGAACGTATCGCTCATATTGTTAATAACCTTGTTGACTTTGCAAGCCTAAAAGACAACGTAACTGCAATGGCAGATATTACAGAATCACTCAATAGCACACTAAAACTACTCGACAACCAGCTAGGGACATGTGCTATAGAGTTACACATTGAAAAGTTACCTCTAACACGGTGTAATATATCATCGATGAAACAAGTGTTTGTAAACTTATTAATTAATGCCAAACACGCCTGCGACGATTTGCGCGATCAGCAAGGAAAAATAAGTGTTAAGCTGTTTGCCAATGAAAACAATATTTACATAGAGGTGGCAGATAACGGCTGTGGAATGGACGCTGATACACATTAAACAAATGTTCGATCCCTTCTTTACCACTAAACCCGTAGGCCAAGGCACTGGTATGGGGATGGCTATAGTTTACAATGTACTTAAAGAGCACAATGGCACTATAGAGGTTGAAAGTAAAGTGGGTATGGGGTCTTTAATACGTTGTGTAATACCTATTGCTACATAACTTTGTAAGCTTAAAGTTTACAATGCAGGCATGGCTACAAAGTGTGTTGTGGCTATTGAGCGTAGGTATAAGTATCTTAACTCGATACTTCTTGTCCGCCGTGTTGCTCGGCTAAATCATCAAGTTCGGCAACCGTATAATCAAATCCGCTTTCATCATATTCGTAGCTTACTTTAACGCTGTCGCCGCCATTAAAAAGACGTGTTTTTACGTCATTGACTGGCCAATCTTTTAATTCGTGTAAAAAGCGGTTGGCTACTTGTGATGACTCAAACCGATAACTAATCTCTGTTTTCATAAATAATAATACCCTGATAATTTTACCCCCGTAGTTTGTTGATTTTTACCAAGGAGTCAAGTTATCAACTTTAAAAGGGCAATAAATTATGACTTTATAGATACTTATCGGTCATAGTAATCTAAATTGGAGTGTTAACAGTATAAAGCTTGTTTAAAAAACAATAATCATATAACAATAACGGAGTAGGCAATGAAACATTTAGTGACCTTAGTTGGGCTTATCGCTTTTTTAATGGTGGTACTACCGGGACCTCTTTATAAATTTAATATTGTTGAACTAGGTACTGCCTTTGCTGGTTTTAGATTAGGCGTTTATGTTGGTGGGGCAGCATTAGCCTTATTATTAGTTCAAGTGCTATTCATGCGTAAAACAGTGAGCCTAACCAGTGCAGTGGTCACGGTTATTTTTGCAGCTGTTGCGATTGCAATGCCGATTAACATGATGAATACAGCAAAAAGTGTTCCGCCAATTCATGATATTTCTACCGATTTAATTAACCCACCTAAGTTTGTTGCGGTTGTGCCTTTGCGTGCTGATGCACCTAACCCTGTTGCTTACGCGGGTGAAGAAACGGCAGCGCAGCAACGTGAAGCGTACCCAGAACTAAAACCGCTCGAGTACAACCAAACCCAAACAGAGCTGGTGGCAGCAATTACTAAAGCCATGGAAAACTTAGGCTGGGAACTGGTTAATAGTGATGTTAATAATGGCATTGTTGAAGCAACAGACACCACGACCTGGTTTGGCTTTAAAGACGATGTTGTGGTTCGTATTAACGATAAAGGCAGTAAGCGTGTGGTCGACATACGTAGTAAATCACGCATTGGTAAAAGTGATTTAGGTAAAAATGCACAGCGTATTAAAACACTGATTGACGAGTTAAATGCCGTTGTTGTGGAATAATTGAATACTAATAAACAGCCCTGCACTTTATGGGGCTATTTGCAGTTGCACATGATCAGCTTATGTTCATAGCTGACAATGCATACTGTGGATGATTTTTAATAAACTATGGAGTTATTATGAAAACAGTCGGATATGCAGCAAAAAGCCAAGGTTCTGAGCTTACAGAGTTTTCTTTTGAGCGCCGCGATTTACGAAATAACGATGTAGCAATAGAAATTTTATATTGTGGTGTGTGCCATTCAGACTTACACGCAGTGCGTAACGACTGGGGGGGTAGTAATTACCCATTAGTTCCTGGGCACGAAATTGTAGGTAAAGTAATATCAGTCGGTAGTGATGTAAAAAAATACAAACAAGGCGATACCGTTGCCGTAGGGTGTATGGTTGACTCCTGCCAAAGCTGTGACCAATGTGATAATCACGAAGAGCAATTTTGTCGTGAAGGCATGGTCGGTACTTACAGCGGAACCGATAGAGTTAACGGCGAAATGACTCAAGGTGGTTACTCTAAACACGTTGTAGTACGCGAAGAGTTTGTATTATCAGTGCCTGAAAACTTAGAATTATCGCGCGTGGCGCCGTTACTTTGCGCCGGTATTACTACTTATTCACCGTTACATAAATGGGGTGTAAAAACAGGTAGCCGTGTTGCTGTGGTAGGCCTTGGTGGATTAGGTCATATGGCGGTTAAAAATGCAGTAGCAATGGGTGCAACCGTTACTGTTATTGGTCGTACAGAGTCTAAAAAAGAAGATGCAATTAAGCTCGGCGCACAGCATTATTTAGTATCAAACAATGATGATGAAATGAAAAATGCGCAGTCAGCGTTTGATGTCATTATTGATACCGTGCCTGTAAAGCATGACTTATCAATTTACACACCACTACTTGATATCGATGGTACCTTGGTTATTGTTGGCCAAGTAGGCCCAGTAGATGAGCTAAACACAGTTCCTCTTTTAATGGGTCGTCGTCGTGTGGCTGGTTCGTTAATTGGCGGCATTGCAGAAACACAGCAAATGCTTGATTTTTGTGGTGAGCACAACGTACTGCCAGAGTGCGAAATGATCAACATAGACGAAATTAACACCGCTTATGAGCGTATGGAACGCTCTGATGTGAGATACCGTTTTGTTATTGATATGTCATCTATTAGCGTTTAATACGCTAAAGAGTAAAATGTAAAAAAGAGCCGCTTAGCGGCTCTTTTTGTTTTTATTAACAAGGCTGTGCCTGTTTAGTTTTGTTGCCGCTAATTTGTATATAACTAAGCAGCCACATTAACAGCCCACCTAAAAATAAAGCCGCAGCAACATAGCCTGTTTGATTTGGCGCTGCCCCTTTTGCAATAGCAATGCCGCCAACCCAAGGGCCAATAGCATTTGCAATATTAAACGCACACTGCACTAATGCCCCAATCATGGCGTGGCCGTCAGGTGATACATCCATTAATAGCGTTTGCACTAAGGTTGATAGCCCTAAGCTGCAGCCAATAAAAAATATAACCGCATACAGCAGATAAATATTATAGCTGGCACTGACATATGCAAATGCAAAAACAATGGTAGAGGCAAGCGTAAATCCGGTGGTTTTTATCGCTGATTTATCGGCAGCTTTACCTAGTACGTAATTACCGAGCGTAGAGCCAATACCAAACATCACCATAGCAATTGAAATTGTATAGGGCGCGCTCTGAGTGACCTCTAAGATCGTATCGGCCACATAGGTATAAATACAAAATACGCCACCAAAGCCAATAATAACAATCCCTAATATTGACCAAACCAGTTTGTTTTTTAGCACCCCTAATTCGTTGAGTAAGTTCGAAGTATGGGTGTTTTTAACATTAGGCACCACGTTATACACAAAAATAAAGGCAATAAACGCCAACACCCCAGCCGCAGCGAGGCAATAACGCCAACTAAGATTTTGCCCAACCAATGTCACCACCGGCACACCAACGATAGTGGCTATGGTTAAGCCCATAAACACTTTTGACATAAAGCTAGCGCGTTTTCCTTGCGGTGCTATATCAGAGGCCAGTAATAACGCGGCACCAAAATAAGCGCCATGGGGAAGGCCACTTAAAAACCTAAACAGCACCAGTTGTTCTAACGAGGTCGCTAATGCACTTAAACTGTTTGAAATACACATTAAGCTTAAAAATAATAATAGCGCTCGTCGTTTTCGCATATTTGCCGTTGCCAACATTAAAATGGGTGCGCCAACCACCACCCCAAGAGCATAAGCACTAATAGCATAACCACTTTGTGACGGGGTACTGCCAAAAGCCTCACTAATTAATGGCAACATAGGCATCATAGAAAATTCAGATAACCCCAAAATAAAAGTACCCAACGCCAGCACAATTAAAATAGCGGTTCTATTGGGCTGACCCGACGGCGATGTAGTATCAACGGCCATATAAAATCCTTGAAGATAATAAATAAAATTTAATAACAAACTAAACGCCAGTGCGTTTAAAAATAAAGCACACACGCTTATTTAGTTGAATGTGGAAATGAGGAGTAAAGAGGCGTGCATTTTAAATTAAAAGCTCTCTTTCGTCATGGACTAAACCATAATTTAAGATGAATAAAATTTAACTTAAGCCAACCAAAGGATGGTTAAGTAAGTTCAGCAAAGTATTAACGCAATCAAAAATAAGCAGTGTTAAATTTAAAATGTAATGTTAACTTGACTTTTTGTAAGGCATGAATGATATTTGTAAAGTAAACATTACTTTTAAAAACAGGATAAAGGCAATGAAAGCAGAATTAAATTTAAAACAACGCCAAATTAAAATACCAGTTACCTAGCTAAATGGACCTTAATATGGCTTTTTACTTTAGCTATTTGCAGCTTTGGCCCCACTTTAATCTGGGATCGTTCAGCGCTAATTAGTGGCTTTTTTATTATTATAAATTTGGCTGCTGGCGTAGGGATGATTTTAGCCAACAAGCGCTATTTGCAAGGCATGGATGAATTAATGCAAAAAATACATCTCAGTGCCATGGGGTTTACCTTAGGTGCAGTGTTAGTAGGCGGGCTGGCATACACCAATTTACAATTGAGTGGTTTAATTGATTTTAAAGCGCAAATACCCGACTTAATGTTTTTAATGGGGGCGGTGTATTTAATTAGTGTGTATGTGCTTAATAAACACTATTGCGCAGGTGATGAATGAAAAATAGATTAAAAGTGTTAAGAGCCGAGCATAATTTCACTCAAGCAAAGTTGGCCGAGCTGTTGGATGTATCGCGCCAAACGATTAATGCCATTGAAAAGGGCAAGTTCGATCCCAGCTTGCCACTGGCTTTTAAGGCCGCAAGGTTGTTTAAACTTAAAATAGAAGACATTTTTGATGACGAACAGGGTTAAAAATTAACAAAGTGCGACAATATGTCGCGCTTTTTAACTTGCCGCAGCACGTATAATTTACCTACAAAATTTTTGTGGTAAATCAATAATGACTGATAAAAAAAATCCCCTAACCTCCTATTTAGTATCGCCTTTGGCACTTGTTATAAGTGGCGTACTATCGCCTGTTGCCTTTGCAGATGACGCCTCAATTGAAGTGATTGAAGTACACGGTCAAGCACAAAACAAACACCTATCGTTAGGTTCATCTGAATCGTTATTAACTGATTTAGGTGTGGACTTTTCAGCCGCCGGTGGCATGGCTAACTTACCTGTTTTAAATGGTTTAATGGGCGATAGAGTGGCGGTACTGGTCGATGGAGCGCAAATCACCGCCGCCTGTGCCAATCAAATGAACCCGCCACTGTCGTATATTTCAGCCAATCAAATTAGTAGCTACAAAGTAATTGCAGGTATTTCTCCGGTAAGCGCGGGAGGCGATAATATTGCAGGGGTGATCGCGGTTAATTCTATTTCACCTCAGTACAGTGAAAGCAAGCAACTTGGCTGGCACTCTGGCTACGTATCAGCCCAATACAATACGCTAGATAACGCCAAAAAGGTCGGCGCAGGTATGCGCATTGCCAGCGACGTATTCAGTTTTAATTATCAAGGTGCGTTTAGCGATGCTAACAGTTATGAAGATGGTAATGGCGATTTAGTGCTCGATACCCTGTACCGCGCGCAAAACCATAGTTTAAGTGCTGCCATGCGCGATGATAAGCAACAATTAGTTGTTAAGCTAAGCCATCAAAAAATACCCTATCAAGGCTTTGCTAACCAATATATGGATATGACAGATAACACCAGCTATGGCGCTGTTGCCCAGTATAAGCGTGCTTTTACAAACAGTGAGCTTGAAGCGCAGTTAAATTGGCATAGCGTAAAGCATGAAATGGGCTTTTTCAGCGCAGAAAAAACCGGAAAAATGCCAATGAAAACCGACGCCGAAGATATAAGCACTCAGTTAAAATGGCGATTAGCGCTTGAAAACAACAGCCAGTTATTACTCGCCCAAGAGTACCATTATATGAATATTGATGATTGGTGGCCTGCGGTTGAAGGCTCAATGATGATGGGGCCAAATGACTACAACAATATTAATAACGGCCGGCGTCAGCGTATTGCCCTGCTTGCTGAATATGAAAGCCAACTAAATACTCGCTGGTGGTTAAATGCAGGCGTTCGATTTGAAAATGTAATAACCAATACCGACGATGTACAAGCATACAACGCAGGTATGGCCGCTATGAGTGCGATGGCCATGGCGATGCCAAGCGATGCAATGGCCGCTAAAGAGTTTAATGGTCAGAACAAAAAACAAACAGACAACCTAGTCGATGCAAACGTGCTGATTAACTATCAACTAAGCAATAATGACGAGTTACAAATTGGTTTAGCTCGTAAAAATCGCGCACCTAATTTATACGAACGTTACAGTTGGGGGGTGGGAAATATGGCCACCACCATGATAGGTTGGTACGGCGATGGTAATGGCTATATTGGTAACATTGCCCTTAAACCTGAAACCGCACATACGCTTAGCACTACGTATACCCGTATGGCTAAAGACGACAGCTGGCGTATCAGTGCTAATGCGTGGGTGAGCGATGTAAATGATTATATTGACGTCAACAGAGTAAGAAGCTTTAACCGCACAGCGCTTGCTGCCAATACTCGTAATGTACTTATGTTTAATAACGTAGATGCCACGCTTTATGGAGTAAAGCTAGATGCGGTTGCTACTCTGCACGAGTCTAAGCAGTATGGTAGTTGGTCGTTAAAAGCTAACATTACCAATACCCGTGGTAAGCGCGACGATACCAATCAGCCGCTTTATCAAATTAAGCCACTGCAAACCTACTTTGCGATTAACCAGCAAATAGGCCGCTTTGAAAACGCACTCACGTGGCAGTGGGTCGATAGTAAAACCCGCGTAGATAGCAACCGCCTAGAAAACCAAACCGAGCAGTATCATTTACTTAATTTAAGCTCAAAAGCCAGTTGGGATGCATTGACTGTGAGTGTTGATATTACCAATCTGCTTGATGAGTATTATGAATTACCACTGGGCGGCGTAAGTATTGCTGAGTTTAAACAAGATTCAACGCAGGGGTTCAATCAATTAGCAGGGCAGGGTCGTTCTATTAATTTGGCTATGAGTTACGCGTTTTAAGATGAGAGAGTAAGTTAGTGTGAGCTGTCAGATTCGATTTTTGGTTAATCGAATCTGACAGTTAATTACTATTAATTTTTTAATTCTGCTTGTGACAAAAATCTATAAACTGCGTTAACAGCGGATTTTTGTATTTGTCTTTATGCATCACTAACCAAAACTGTCTTTGCATGGGGTGGTTTAAGTTAAGCTGCGTAACGCGGCCATCGTTTAAAGCGTACTGTGCCGCGAGTGACGATAAACATCCCAGCCCTAATCCTTCTGCAATGCTGTTGATCAATGCCTCTGTGGTATTGAGCTCAAAGCTTTGGCTCCAATTATCGATATGCGTAGCAAGGTTTTGTAAAAAGAATGAGCGTGAGCCAGAGCCAGCCTCTCTTAATACCCATTGACTGCTTGCTAAGTTATTAAAACTAAGCTGTGGTTTTGCAGCTAAAGGGTGGGATGGCGGCGCAATAATGCACATGGTGTCTTGACTAAACACGGTTGAGACTAAGTCGCTTTGCTGGGCATGGCCTTCTATTAATGCAATGTCGAGTTCAAAGTCGCGCAGTTTTTGACAAATAAGCTCAGAATTTGAAATAAAAACCTGCTGTGAATAATGCTGCTGTTGTTGGCGAAATCCACTGAGTATAGAGGGCAACACATGATTACCAATGGTATCGCTGGCACCTATTTTTAACGTGCCGCTGGCTTTTGCGTGGGACGAAAAAAGCGTATTAATATCATTTGCTCTGTGCAGTAATTCATCTGCCAAGGGCAGTAATTTTTGCCCTTCTTGATTTAAAATTAAGCGATGATTTACCCGATCAAACAATGGGTGACCTAACTGCTTTTCAAGCTCGCTAAGCGCCATACTGAGTGCCGCTTTAGACAAGTAAAGTCGCTCTGAGGCTGCGCTAAGCGTTGTATGCTGGGTAATACCTACAAACACTTTAAGTTGTTTAAGAGAAATATTCATGAGCTTGGTGTTTAGTTTTTCTGAACGTGTGTTCTATATAATTAGATTTAACTAAACAAAATGCAAGGTTAAACTTCTTTATAAGATAAACAGTGAGTGTGGAGTATAAACATGTTTAATCATATAAAAGCCAAAGTAATAACCGCACCCACCCCAATGGGCGGATTAGCATTAGGCATAGCCAGCCTTGGTTGGGCTTGGGAAAATATGTTCAATGTAAATGGCGCAGCGCAATACACTGGGGCGGCAATTGCAAGCGTATTATTGTTAATACTTGGCTTAAAATTTTTACTGCACCCGCAATTACTAAAAGCCGACTTAGCGCACCCTGTTGTAGGCAGTGTGGTGCCTACTTTTGCTATGGCAACGTTGGTGGTATCTAATTCGTTAGGGCACGTTAATCCATTAGCAGGGGATGTGCTTTGGGTAGGCGCATTTTTATTGCATTTGGGATTTTTACTGAGCTTTATTATTCATCGTGTTCGTGAGTTTAAAATTGAACACATGGTGCCAAGTTGGTTTGTACCACCGGTGGGGATTATTGTTGCCGATGTCGCGTTCTCGGGTAATCCTGCACTGCTATTTTTAGCGCAAGGGGCACTTTATTTTGGCATGTTAATGTACGCAGTTATGCTGCCGATAATGATTTATCGGATAATATTTGCTGAGCAAATTCCTGATGCTGCACAGCCTACACTAGCTATTTTAGCGGCGCCAGCAAGTTTATCGTTAGCGGGGTATTTCACTGTGGTGACCCAACCGTCACCAGTGATTATTGGGGGGTTATTTGGTATTGCCATACTAATGACACTCATTATTTATACGGCATTTTTTAAATTACTACGCCGCAGGTTTTGCCCAGGGTTTGCTGCATTTACCTTTCCCATGGTCATTGGTGCTACAGCGTTATTTAAACTCGCGGATTGGATGCTAACGATGAACGTGGATATGCAGTTTATAAATCAAATACATTACTTAGCGCTATTTGAGCTGCTAGTAGCAAGCGCTGTGGTTGGCTATGTAGCGATCCGTTATACGCATTATTTTAACCCTTTGGCTTCAAAGTGGCTTGAATATAAAACGAATAGGTAATTATCAGGTTTTTGTTTATTTAATTATTATTTTTGCGACAGTTAAGAGCCCAAAGGGCTCTTAACTGGGGGGATTAATAAGGATTGATAGGGGAGTAGAAGTTGTTGTTATTACCATTAATGCTCACGTCTAGTTGCATACCATTATGAGTGTGGCTAACCACATTGTAATTATCACCAGGTATTAGCTTTACTCTATTAATATTTTGATAGTTAACAGCACTGCCACATTGCAATGTCACTCTTTGCGTATTAGCGGTTTCTTTGAAGATGTAAACTTCATTGCTGCCGTCAACAACACCTGTACCAGAGGCCTCGATGAACAGTGAGGTTGCCTCACTGGCTGCAATAGAAAAGTACTGATTGCTGTGATGGCCTAAAGACACGATGGCGCGCCCCATTCTGTCTCGTTCTTGGAAGTGCGTATCGGTTAAGCTATTGTCTAAAACAGGCACATCAATAAAGCGACTGCTGAAGTTAAGTGTCTCATGGCAAAAGTCAGTGACTACTTCATCGGATACTGCACCAGCAACACCATCCGGGTCGTACACGCTGTTTGCCATTAATGCCATGCCTGCAGACGTTCCGCCAACGACACCGCCCTTATCAAAAACGTGTTGCACAGCGGTTTGTACTTTTGTACCTTGCCATTGATTAAGGTAATCAGATTGGTCACCGCCTGCAATCCATACAAATTCGGCACTGCGGATAGCCCAGTCAACATAGTCATCATTCGCTTTGTTGCGAGTATCAATGATCAGTGTTTCTACTGAGTCGGCATTCATTAAGTTCAGTAAATAATCGTTGTAGGCGTCAGTACCTGAGGTTCTAAGCACAACAACATCGGCACCGCTGCCAACATGGTTGGCAACGCGATTACTAAATGCTTGATCAACATCGCTGCCACCACCCATAAGTAATACAGCACCTTGATCAGCTGTTAATGTGCTACATGAATCAGCACTGCCACCTTGTAAATATGCTTGTAATGAACCTGGTTTTGCAGGACGAGAACTATAGCCACAATCATCGTTACCACTTCCGCCACCGGTGTTACTACCTTCACCAAAATTGACTGTTAGATCGTACCAACCTGTACCCGAGTAACGCGTTACTTTTACATAATAAGTACCCGTTGATTGCGCGTTATAACTGCCTGTTTCTGGCACATTACTGGTCGCCCCTTCGGCTAGGGCCGACCCCGTTTCTTGATATAATGCCCAGTCAAAGTCATCACGAGTATGATGATCAAGATTAACTTCAATAGGTCCGGTTTGCGTTAGTTCGAATCTAAACCAATCAGTATCATTTCGACTCAACGAGCCTGCAACGGCGGTATTACTACAAAGTGGGGAATTTGCATTGCTTTCAGTGTCGTTTGATTCAACTTCGTTTGTTAAACAAGCATTACTTGCAAACGAAAAAAACATGCACGCGGCTAGTGATCCATTAAGAATTGAGAGTTTTCTTTTCATTATTGTTACCTGAATTTTAATTACATAGAAGCCTTCCTACTGCGAGGCATTATTGCTTTTAAATTATTCAGGTTTTTTTATTCGTCGAACCATTCACTTAAATGATAGTCGACAGAACATTCTTGAGGAGCACTAGGAGTGATAATAAATAGTTTGTTCATTTATGCCTCCTAAGTGATTATTGGTGTGTTTCAGCATTGTTGCTGAATGTTCAATGTTACAGTTAGGTGTTTAGTTTGCAACTATTTATTAACTTTTATTTTACTTCCTGTTCCAGGCTTTTGTTTTTATTGATTTATAAACATGTTTCATCGTTTATAGACTCTATTTGCTGTTCTTGAGCCAGTAATGCTAATTTTTCACGTTCAGCTTTAGACACATAAGCAGGTTTATTACTTTTATGTAATTTTGCATTTGCGCGCTTATCTTTGTTATTAAACTTTGTAATGATCTTTTTTCTGCGATTCATGATTAACCCCGTAATTTTAAGGTGCGCATTATACAGGCATCTTTAGTAAAGCTGTTAGATAAATATAGTGGCGGTTTTACGCTCTGTCGCAAAGCGTTGTTTGTTATTAAACAAGGGCGTTATAATTATGGTTCTTAGTTGTTAATTAAATGGGATTTGTTTTGAAAAAGTTAGCTTTAGCTAGTATCGCTTTATTGGCCTTTAATACTCATGCACAATTAAATAAAATTAATGACAGCGTGGCTGATTACGCTGTAAATACCTACCAAAGTGCGCAAGTACATACACTCACAAATTTGGTGTCTTTTCCAACGGTTAATAAAAGTGATGTTAGCGCACCACAAAATCCCGACTTTATTGGCTTTAAAGCGTTACTAAAAATGAAAGCGGCTGAGCTTGGTTTTGATTATCAAGATTTAGGTTACACCGTACTTATTGGTATGGGGCAACAAACTGATAAGGTAACCATAGTAACTCATGGCGATGTACAACCTGCTAATGCCAGCAAATGGAAGCAAAGCCCTTTTATTATTGACACCTCAGAGCCGGATAAATTAATTGGCCGTGGTACCGAAGACGACAAAGGCGCTATTGCGACTGCAATGTACGCCATGAAGGCGATAAAAGATAAAGGCATAGCGCTTGATAACCGTATTGAATTAATGATTTACCTAGCGGAGGAGTCTGACTGGGGGCCGTTAACTGAGTTTATGAAAACTTATCAGCAACCAAAGTATGCGGTAACCATTGATGCCTCATACCCTGTAGTGGTTGCTGAAAAAGGCTGGAGCTTAATTGCGCCAACATTTGATGCAACATCACCACAAACAGGTGTGTATGTCAGTGATGTAACCGGCGGCGCATTTGCCAGTCAAATCCCTGAAGATGCCAGCCTATTACTACATAACGCCAACGAAACATTAATTAATCAATTAAAAGCAAAAGCTAACACACTTAAGCAAGTTGAATTTAATTTTACAGAGCAAAATAACGCGCTTGCCATAAGTGTTAAAGGCATGTCGGCCCACTCATCTGAACCGGAATCAGGCGTTAACGCCATTGCTTATTTAGCTGAAATATTTAAAAACGTTGAGCTTGAAAACAATAGTGATGGCCAGCTCATTGATTTTGTTAATCAGCTTATTGGTTTAGATATTCACGGTAAACAGTTTGGCGAAATTGCTTATGAACATGACTTTATGGGGCCAATGACCGTAGCGCCTACGGTTATTGAACGTGAGGGTAACGCGCTTACTTTAGCGGTCAATGCTCGCCGTCCGGTTGGTAAAGATGAGACGTTACTTAAACAACAAATTGATACTGCGCTTGCTAATTGGCAAACGGCTAATCAGGTTACGTTAGCTAACATTAAAACCACCATTGGTACGCCCATGCTTTTAGATAGCGCACCCCATGCGCAAAAGCTACTTGATATTTTTAAGCATTATACGGGTGATAAAAACGCTGATTTTGTTTCAATAGGGGGCGGTACAAATGCCAAGCTATTTGATAATGCCGTGTCGTTTGGCCCATCTATGCCGGGTAAACGCTACACCGGGCACTCAGAGCATGAGTTTATTACCCTTGAGCAATTAGCACTTAATTTACGTATGTACACCGCAATGATGATAGAGCTGGGAAATATGTAATTTTGGATATATAACCTATATCTAATACGAAAAAACCGCCGTAACGCCGGTTTTTTTATAGCAACGGTGTGCTATTGAAAATCAACTTCTGGCAAGCATTCAAACCCAGGTTTTGCAAATAAGTAACCTTGCATTAGCTCAATACCTGCGTATTTTAACCACTGATATTCTTCAACAGTTTCAATGCCTTCAGCCAGAGCTGTAACATTTAGCGCGCTAAACATGTTTAAACAGTGAGTTACGATTGCCTGGCGATTTTTATCTTTGTCGATATCTCTGATCAGCGCCATATCAAGCTTGATAATATCAGTTTGAAAATCGGCTAATAGGTTTAATCCAGAATAGCCTGAACCAAAGTCATCGGTGGCTGTTTTAAAGCCTAATTCTTGGTAATAGCTCACAACACGTTTTACATGTGCGCTGTCTTCTATTTTTTCGACTTCTGTAAATTCAAACATAATATTTGTTGTAGGGAAGTTATACTTTTTAGCGGCTTCTAGGGTGGTACGAATACAACGCTCTGGCTTGTAGATAGCGTTTGGTAAAAAGTTAATACTAAGCATCGAATCTACACCTAGCTTTGATGCAAGTGCAATCGCTTTAATTCTGCATAACTGATCAAACGTATAGCGGTTAGTATCGTTAACACGAGAAATAATAGAGTAGGCCGATTCATTATTTAAACCACGGACAAGTGCTTCATATCCAAAAATAGTATTATTTTGACAATTTACAATAGGCTGAAATGCCATGGTAAAGTCAAAATCTAGTTCATTCGAATCAGCGCAATTGCTACAAGAAACTTTTTCGCAATTTAGTGATTTATCATTCATTCATCGTACCCTTTGTTTTAACCTACAAAATAAGGTGTGGTTAAGCCTGCCCTTAATCCTAACAAAGTATTGATATTTTACATAATCTATTTAACTGTTTTTGTTTAACCTTTTTGTAACTCACCGCGATTAAACAGTGCCTTTATTTCTATGATTAATGAAAAAGTAGCAATAAGGTTATGGCTTTTTTACATGCGCATAACCTTACTTTTCATGAGCTTTAAGCGCTTTACGCCTAGCTTAATACACTAGGTATTTACTTAAGTGTGGCGTTAAGCGAAATCTCAGTATTTAATAATTTTGAGATAGGGCAGCCTTTTTTGGTTTGTTCGCACAATGCTTGAAATTGCTCATTTGAAATATCTGCAATGGTTGCATTTACTTCAAGGGCAATGTGCGTCACGGCAAAGCCATCATCCACTTCATCTAAACTAACCACTGCTTCGGTGTTTATGTTCTCAGCGGTAAAGCCCGCTTCACCAAGTGCCAGCGATAAAGCCATACCAAAACAGGCACTATGTGCTGCACCCACTAATTCCTCTGGGTTTGATCCTGGCTTATCTTCAAAGCGGGTATTAAACCCATACGGCTGGTTATCTAATGCGCCACTTTGCGTTGAGATATAACCTTTCCCTTTTTTAATATCACCAGACCATGTTGAACTTGCAGATTTTTTAATCGTCATTATGTTCTCCTTGTTGAGGGTGTAGGCTTTTTAGGTTAATTAGTCATACCGTGTAGTGTTTGCAATACCTTGTAAACACTACATGGTAAAACAGCTAAAAAGCGTTATTTACATAGATAGTTGCAAAATAGAAGCCAAATAATTTAATAAACAAGGTCCACGTTATGTTTGGGATTATTTATTATCCCGAATTTAGGTTATATCAGCTATTTGCAGGTGATAAGGCGGGGCGCTTTCACGGTTTTGAAACGCTAAAATAGCGTTGTTTTTAATTATTCCGTGTTCAATATTGATAGCGCGGCGAATGGTTTCGTCTTTTTGCCATTGCTCTGGGCCGGCTAAAACAGTTGGCAAGTATACAATGAGCGCGGCAGAAATAGAGCGCGTTGCACTTTCCCATAAGTAGCTAGGGGTATGATCAACCGCGTAATAATCCGTGGTTTTATAGCTAAACATTGGGTGTTTAAATGTTGTTGGCTTTGCAAAAAAGAATCCCATTCCTTCATCACAGCTTACATCTATTATAAGGCTATTGGGTTTTAAGCAATCGGCTTCAGATTCAATCAAAAAATTGACGGGGTTTGCGGTTTCTTGGTAGGTGCCATTAACAATAATGTCAGCTTCGCTAATAAGCTCAGTAAGCGGACGCTGCGACCCATCGTGCTCAACCACTATCATACGAGCTTCGCCTTCAGTGCCTGGGCGTACTTTAACATAATGACAATCAAGTACTTCTTCACGCACTTCATGATCGGGGCGCTGTATACAAATTGTAATATCTCTAAAACCATGAGCTTTTAATGCATAAATAGCGCCTCGGCTAACAGCGCCAAAACTAAAAATAATGGTTTTACGTTGATTACCGTAATGACCATCAATGCCTTTTAGTTGCAGAGCATGTAACACCGCACAATAACCAGCCATTTCATTGTTTTTATAAAAAGTATGACGGCCCACATTCCCCTGTGGTGACCATACAAACATGTCTTCAAAGGCAATAAGAGTAAGCTTTCTATCAAGGGCAGCTTGGGTAATTGCTTGTTGTTGTACGCAATGTACATAGCCCCAAATTGTGCCGCCTTCTTTAAGTTCTTGTAAATCAGCAAGCACTGGTTTGGCAATAATGACGGTGCCTAATTGGGTTAAAATATCACTGCGGGTGGCAATGCCGCCTGTCAGTGCTGCAATTTCTTCGTCGCTCATATTAAATGCCGCGCCATAACCTTGCTCAAAAATCATTTTTTTTCTGAGTTTTTCAGGTATACGCATTAAATGCGCAGGATGAATAGGGTAGCGTCTTTCATCTGTTTTACGTGATGTTCCAATTACGCCAATAGTTAATTCACTCATGCTATATCCTTGATTAAAGTATGCTGAGTTTATAAACGAATAATGCTACATCGCTAACAAACAAAGAGGGGTTTTACAGGCAAGCTCACGCCATGGCTGTAAAATAAGGCTTGGTAAAGGGTGTTCTTTTAATTAGCTGTGCTAGGTGTAATGAATGTTGAGCAGGCAGAGGGTAGAGTGTTAACTTGCATTGAATAACAAGTTGAAACGTTAACCACTATAACAGCTATGTAAGATATAAAGTGAGATTAAAGCGAATATGCGTGTATTGGTTTTTATAAGCGGCTATTTGCTGCGTTTGCACCGCTCTGAGCAATAAATAACGTTATCCCAATCTCGTTGCCACTTTTTACGCCACGCAAACGGCTTATTGCATACTGGGCAAATTTTTTGCGGTAAGTTAAGTTTTTTGTGCGCCATAATTAGGTGTTCTCTTTATTGCTGTTACTGCGAGTTTTGCGTTTTACACGGGTGATTTTTTGAGTCGGAGCTACGTGTTTTTTAAGAATTTTACCTATGGCGCGTTTTACATCGGGCCGCTCTCGGTATTGCCATAGCCGTTCGCGGGCTTCTTTTGAGGCGGTGGTTAAATCAAGCATCGGCTCAGGGTAGTCTTCACCTAGTTTAAAGTCGTTAAATAGCGCTTCCATGGGCGTTTGCTCCCAAGGTTGATGTAAATATTCAATGGGGAGCTTTTCAAGTTCAGGGCACCATTTTTTTATAAACGCACCGGTTGGGTCTTGATCCTCCGATTGCTTTATTGGGTTGTAATGACGAATGGTATTAATACCGGTGACAGAGGCTTGCATTTGAATTTGTGGGTAATGAATTCCCGGTTCAAAGTCTAAAAAGTAATTAGCCAGCGGAAAACTTGCCTGTTGCCAGCTGATGTTTAAATGATGCGTTACAAAGCTAACTAGCATAGCGCGCATTCTAAAATTAATATAACCGGTGGCTTTTAAACAGCGCATGCAGGCATCAATAATAGGAATACCAGTTTGCCCCTGTGCCCAGCGTTCAATATCGCTAGTAACCTGGGCGTCATCACGATACGGAAATGCATGGTAACCCGGATTTAGCGCTTTAAATTCCATGGTGCATTCGCTTTCAAACTTTTGCATAAAATGGCAATGCCAATGCAAGCGTGATACAAACGCGGCAAGTGGGCGCTTCCACCCTTTTTTATCAGCAGAAGTGCTATGGTATGCGTCAATCGCCATTTGATACACTTGCCTCAGGCTGATATTTCCCCACGCTAAATAGGGCGATAACCTAGAGCAATGCGTACGGCTTAAGCTTGGGCTGGATATTCCTTTTTGATAACCCTTACCGCGTTCAGCAAAAAAGCTTTGCATTACTTCACGGGCAAGTCGAGGGCCCCCGTGCTGAAAATGTTCATTATCTTGCGTGTAGGCGCTCGGCAGTATAGGTGTTTGATAATCAGTAAGAGTAAGTGGTTTTATTTGCTTCCAATTAGGTATAGCAATAGGTGCTTGCATGGTTTGTTGCCAGCGCTCGTTCCAATTACTGCGATTTCTTTTGCCACGTATCACAGCCCCGGTTGGCGACTCTAACCAGTTAATGTGATGGTGTTGGCACCAGGCTTTAATTGCTATGTCACGCTCAAAGGTATTGTTTAGCCCTATTTCTTGGTGGCTAAAGAGGTTTGTGATTTCAAACTGCGAGTGAAGCGATTCAAGTAGGGTTTGCATATCTTCATTAAATATATATACGCGGCTGTTAAAGCGAGCCAACTGAGTGTTTAAGTCGCAAATAGATTGATATACAAAGCGCCAATGCCGCTCGTTGTAATGCGCATCGTCAAGTAGTAAAGGTTCGAAATTATAAATTAAGAGGGTAGGCAGGCCGTTACTAAACGCATTTTTTAAAGGCTGATGATCGCTTAGGCGTAAGTCACGTTTAAACCAGACTATGTTTATTTTTATGCGCATGGATTCAATGTATTATTTAAAAATGCTATGAAGTAATTATTTAACTTGTACGCAGCGTAGCGATTTTCCGATTTAGTTTTTTAAGATTAAAAGTGAGAAACCATGTTTTTAGATTTAACCGATAATAGCAACCACTCTGTTTATAGCTACTTAGTAGGCGGTATAAGCCCAAGACCGATTGCGTGGGTAAGCACGTTAAGTGAAGAGGGGGTTGCTAATATTGCGCCTTATTCGTTTTTTACTGTTGCTAGTTGTAACCCGCCGGTTTTAAGCGTAACGCAGGTAAACCCTCGCGATAATGCAAATAAAGATACGTTAAATAATTTACTCGCTACCAAAGAGTGCGTAGTTAATATTGTTAGCCATTCGCTTGTTGAACAAATGAACCAAAGCTGCGCTAACTATCCACGTGACGTGAGTGAGTTTGATGCTGCAAATATACAGCGTACCCCCAGCCAATTAGTCAGTGTGCCAAGTGCTGCTGCGTCAAAAGTGCGCTATGAATGTAAGTTGCGAGAGGTGATTACTATTTCAGATGAGCCAAGCGGTGGGCAAATGATGCTGTTAGATGTAGTGGGTATTTTTCTCGACGACACCGTTTTAGTGAACGGATATATTGATCCAACGCGTTTAGATGCGGTGGGTAAAATGGGCGGCGATTATTTTAGTACCACGAAAGACAAATTTGCACTAAAGCGCCCACAGTTATAAAGCAATGTTGGTAACCTATTATTCGGTTTGTGGTAAAAAGAATGCACTTATAGCACCTAAAAAACCAAGGGTGCTGTAAAGTAAAATTAGCTCAGCGGTTGATAAAAAAGCCTCGAGTAAACCTATACTACCCAGAAGTAGTAATAACACCCCAATTACCGTGTTACTTACCGATACATAATCGGTGCGTTTATTGCCCTCAGCCATATCAACAAGGTAAGTTTTTCGCCCTAAACGCACGCCTTGGTGTGCAACTGAGAGTAAAAAATACAATATAGGCATAACCCACCAATTTAGCAGTAGTGCGCTATACCAAGTGGCAATAACAAATACGGCTAAGCCATTAAATGTGACTAATATAGCGCTAAGCACTAAAACACGCTGGCTAGATAAATCACTGAGCCTGCCCCAAATAGGCGCCGAGACTAAACTAGCAAAGCCAGAAACGGCAATAAAAGTGGCAAGCAGAGAAAATTCAAAAGACTGTTTACTGGCTAAAACTATATAAAAAGGGGCACTTAGAGCTGAGCATAAAAGTAGCGCACGGGTAACAACAAAATGGGCAAATTGTTTATCTTTATAAAGCAGCTTAAGTTTAGAAAACGCATGCAGCAAGCCATTTTCACCGCCATCGGTTGCCCCTTTATATTCATTTATTTGGCTGTAAAAAAAAGCCGCGATCACCCACATTATTGCACCGAGTGCTAAGGCTATAATGACGGTGTTTTGATCTTTTTGTTGTGAAAAAAACCACATGAGCAAGCCAAACGTTAAGGTGGCAAAACCGGCAATACTGGCAGCTAAGCCACTAATATTACCGCGCTGTTGCTTAGGAATAACTTTTCCAAGCACATCTTTTGCGGCCACCGAGTTAAACCCTCTAGCTAAGCTAAATAAAATTAATAAACCAATAATGGCGTAACCCGCAAGCTTGCCCTCAAGTGTAAACGCGACACCAACCATAGCCAAAATACATAAAGACTGCACAATAGCGCCAATAACCCACACCCATTTACGAATAGGCAATTGGCGGATAAAGCCAGCAATAGCTAACTGTGGCAGCAGTGAACCCGACTCTCTAATAGGTACTAGCCAAGCAATAAAACTCGCTGGCACGTTTAAGCTTTGCATTAACCACGGCAGCGTTATTTTGGGATTGAGTAGCGCATCAGCAAACTTACTAAACAGTTGGCTTAGCAGTAAAGTAATAAAATTACCGGGGACTTCTTGGCATGCGTTATCGTCAATGGCCTTACACGCGCGAGCATCTTCTTCGTTATTTAAGCGTTTATAAATTTGCTCTTTTGTTAGTTTTTTCACTCTATTTTACCGCTGTATAAGTACAAATATTTATATATATTAAGATGATATGGTTAACATATCTACTTTACTCATTGTTTTTAAGCTCATATGGCAACCACTTTAGAAGTTTTTTAAATAATATGTCTTGCGCAATGGGCTTAGAAATATAGTCGTTCATTCCAACCTGTAAGCACTTAGCTTTATCGCCCACCATAGCGTTTGCTGTCATAGCAATAATAGTAATTGGGGGATTTTTACTTCCAGCTTCATTTACTCTTATATGGGTTGTGGCTTGGTAACCATCCATCACTGGCATTTGGCAATCCATTAAAATGAGTGAGTACGGGTTATGGGAAGTTGTTTGTTTTAAATATTCGAGCGCGTGCTGGCCATTTTCTGCAATATCAATGCTATTAATTCCTATTTTTTTAAGCGTGGTAGAGGCGACGATTTGATTAATGTTGTTATCTTCAACCAGTAAAATACGAATGTTTTTGTCCCACACAATATCATCGCTCGACAAAGGCTGAGTGTCAGATAAATCCTCAGTAATGAGGCTGCTATTACTATGCTGTTTATCGCTAAAGCAGGTCGATAGCATCTTAAAAAGATTTTGTGTGATTATGGGCTTTGTAACAATGGCTGAAAACCGAGACGCTTGATATAAATCGCGCTGTTTATTTAGCTCACCCGTGGTCATTAAAACAACATGCGCAGCCATAAGATCTACTTCTTTATCAAGGGTTTTACTTAAGGTTAAAGCATCGCCGTCACTTAGCTGCATATCAATCATAATTAAATCAAAACAAAGGTTTTGTTTTTCGATATATTGCTGACATATTTGCACAGCCTGCTTTGCGGATGGGCTGATTACGGCTGTTGCTCCCCATTTAGTAAACTGCTTGTGTAAGATAGAAGATTGAGTTTGATTGCTGCACACAATTAAAATATTTAACGATGACATATCTACAGGGGGTAATACTTTTTGTGGGTTTTTACTGCGTTTTAGAACAACATTAAAGCTAAAGTTACTGCCCTTATTTTCTTTAGATTGTACCTGTATATCACCTTCCATTAGGTGGCATAACTTTTTAACAATCGCTAAGCCCAAGCCCGTGCCTCCATATTTTCGTGTTGTTGAAGAGTCAACTTGAGAGAATGATTTAAATAGCTTGGCTTGTTGGGCTGCAGAAATACCAATCCCAGAGTCTATTACTTGGCAGTTAAAACGCATTTGATTATTGTTAATCGGTGTGAGTTTAGCAATAACTTGCACTTCACCTTTATGAGTAAATTTAAGCGCATTATTTACTAAGTTTGTTAAAATTTGTTTGAGGCGTCCGGCGTCACCAATGACAAAAGCGTATTCAAGGTGCTTATATCTAGCATTAACGGAATATTTTTACTGTGGGCATGAATTGCTATTGTTTCGATAAAATCGTCGAGCATGTTACAAAGGTTAAACTCTAACTCCTCAAGCTCAAGCTTACCGGCATCCACTTTTGAAAAGTCTAAAATATCGTTAATAATATTTAATAAGGAGTTTGCACTATTGAGTGCAATGCTTACCTGATGGTGTTGTTTTTCATTTAATGAGCTATCTAAAATCAAATTAAGCATGCCTAATACGCCATTCATAGGCGTGCGAATTTCATGACTCATTGCTGCTAAAAACTCGCTTTTGGCAATGTTAGCCTGTTCAGCCGCCGCTTTTGCTTCAATTAATAATTGATTCGCTGCTTTTTGCTCAGTGATATCTTGCTGAATTCCCACGTAAGCTGTGAGTTGTTGCTGCTCGTTAAAAACAGGCGAGATTTGTAGGCTATTCCAAAATTCCGTGCCATCTTTTTTATAATTTAGTATTTCTATACGTTGAGTTTTTAATGTTTTTATTGCATTAGTAATAATATCTATTGCGTTCTTATCGGTGTTTGGCCCTTGAAGTAAGCTGCAATTTATTCCTAGCATTTCCTCTTTACTATAGCCTGTTATTTTTTCAAATTCAGAGTTTAAAAAGACTAAAGGAAAGCCTTGCACACTCGCATCGGCTATAGAAATACCCACATTACACGATTCGATTGCCTGCGCTAATAAATCATTTTGCTCTTTTGCTTGTTTTAATGCTTTTTGAGAACGTTTTTGCTCAGTAATGTCAGTTACAGAGCCTGCCATTCTAATTGCTTTATTATGCTCATTGCGCAGTGCCATCCCTTTTACTGTAAAATAACGATAAGCGCCTGATTTAGTCTTTAATCTATAATCGTAATTAAAGGGAATGTTGCTAATTAAGTGATTTGCTATTTGCTTTTTATGCTTGGTTATATCATCAGGGTGAAGTAACTTATAAAGTGCATCAGCACAGTGAGGCAAAGCGTTTTTATCGTTTTCGTCGTAGCCAAGCAATACGCTAATACGGGGAGAAAAATATACTTCATTTGTAACAATATCCCAATCCCAAATACCATCATTACTGCCCTTAACCGCCAGTTCGTAACGCGCTTCACTTTGCTTTATAGCTTCTCTTGAGGATTCTAAAAGCTTAAACGGGTTTAGTAGTAAGTGCCGACCAAATACAAACAGGAATAACGACGATAAAGCCATACTTACAATAATTGATATAGCAATATCGATTATGAAGCGAGTAGTTTTAGCAGCAATTAAATTGGCAGTAATGTAGTAGTTTAATGTTATATCTGTATTGCCAATGAGGTTTTGGTTAATACTGACATACTCGTCACCTTGATTTAAATTAGAATAATAAACCCATGGGCCTGCTAAAGTCAGTCCATGGCTTTCACGGTCAAAGTCGGTCGGTAGTAACTGGGTCATTGGCGTATTAAATTGCACCATAAGCACGCCCTCAGTAAAGTTATTATATTTTATAGGCACCGCAATGGTGAATAGGTCGGTATTGGTTGGCTTATTTAATATCACCGCCTTTTCTGTTTGCTCTTCAAGTAAGCTATTTATCCATGGTTGCTCAATTATACTCAGCTCGTTAAGCGAAGGGTCGTTACTAAAAACCACCTCTTTTAATACGTTTATAATCGTTATTTTTTCGGTGCTACCCATTATTTTATATTGAAAAAGGTAATCTTGGAGTAGCGCTTTTGAGGTGTCTGACCCCATTATGGCGTTAGATAAAATAGGTTGACGAGCAAGGTCATTAAGAATTTGTGTTCTTGTTTCTAAAAATAGTGTGAGGTAGCTGGTGGTGAGTTTAGATTCAATCTCAAGACTTTTACTTTGCAAATCATAGATAGCTGTATTTGCGCGATGACCAACAAACAGTAAAGAAATAGTCACTGATAATATTAAGCTCAATGCTAAAAAAGTATAAAAAGCATTATTTGTTGAGAGCTTAAATTTTTTATTTATTAATGCTCGCATTACTCAATATTGCCTATTGGGTTTTCGATAATGTGTATTTTTCCATCTGGCTGATAATTTGCCATGCATAAATCGTCAAAACCAAGTGCTTCGTGGGCATCAATATTATTAGCTGACCACACAGCAAAAGGACGTTGGTATTGTTTTATTAAGCCATTAACTGGCATGGTTAAGTTCTCAAGCGCATTTTTAATTTTTGCTCTGTTGTGCTCTGTATTATCGGTTAAAGTTATTTGTGATATGCCCTGTAACAATAGTTTTGTTAAGTCGTAGGCATGAATAAATCCAGCCGGAGAAATTAACTCAGTGGGTGCTACAGGGGTAGGCTTGAGGGATAAGCTTTGTGCTATAACATTTTTAGTTAAAGCGGTTTGCGGCGTTTTTAAAAATGAAAAACAGCTTTGTATAAAATGTAAGCTCAAGTTTGATTTTATGGCTTGCTCAACGTTGGCAAAAATACCCCCACCCGTTATTCCCCAATGACTAACAATAGGAAGGCGTTCATTTTTGGCAAAACTTGCCATCGCATTTATAAATACAGCCCCCTCAATGGCATTTCCAACAAATAAAATACACTCTGCAGGTGTATTTTTTATTTGATGTAGCATTAATTTGGCGTTATTTATTTTTGTGTTCCAGTTAAACCATTTTACTTGTGGTTTTATATCACCAAAGGCCTTAAGCATGGTGTTGTTGTTTGATTTTCCCCATGGCGTGTCTTCTAAAAGTAAGAGCGGATTTTTGCAATTTAGAGTTTGCGTTGCAAATTGGGCCATTCTATAACCGGCTTTTGTATCATCTACCGAGAGCCTAAATACCCAGTTATCATCGCTAGGGTATCGGGTAATAGACCCTCCGGCAGCCCAAGGCAGTAGTAGTAATAGTTTGTTTTTATTGATGAACTCTCTATTTTTTATATAGGGCGGGGAGTGCAATCCACCAATAAAAACCAGTGCATTGGGGTCTTTTAGAAACTGCTGCATGTGCAATAAGCTGCGATTCGCATTACCTCGGTTGTCTTTTTCAATCAGTGTGAGCTGATAATCTTGCACGTTATTATTAATCTCTGCTAAAGCAGTCAGCACCCCCATCTTCATTGCATAGGCCGATTCGTAATGGTTTGAATAGTCTGAGTCATGGTAGAGCGTTAATGTTTTCAGATCTTCGCTGCGTGCACTTAAAGGAAATGCTGCAATATAAAGTACACTTAAGAGGAGTACACAAACCAAAGATCGCATAATAAACTTTATGTTAGTAATTTTTATTAAAGTTAGTCCATTTTGGCGTGTTTTCCTGTTTTAAAAGGAAATTATTTAATTTTTTATAAAATATGAAACTGAAATATGATTCAGTTTTTTTTTATTAATGGACATAAAAAAGCCAGCTAAGCAGCTGGCTTATTGAACTGTTTTGACTTTTATTTAAAGTCTTGGGCCGTGTGGCGCTCTGCCATTTGCTCTTCTTCCGGGCCCCACGTACGATTAACGCGACGACCTCGTTTTACGCCTGGGCGTGCAGCCACTTGTTTAGCCCAACGAACCACATGGGTATAAGATGCAACATCTAAAAACTCTGCCGCGTCGTATAGGTCACCTAAAACCAGTGAGCCATACCACGGCCAAATAGCAATGTCGGCAATTGAATATTCACTGCCTGCCATGTATTCATTGTCACTTAAATGGCGGTTTAGTACATCAAGCTGGCGCTTAGTTTCCATGGTAAAGCGGTCAATCGGGTATTGCATTTTACTCGGTGCATAACTGTAAAAGTGGCCAAACCCACCGCCTAAGTAAGGTGCTGAGCCCATTTGCCAAAATAGCCAGTTACGACACTCTGTTTTGGCTTTGAGATCGTTAGGAATAAAGGCATCAAACTTTTCGCCTAGGTATTGTAAAATAGCACCTGACTCAAATATGCGTGTTGGCGGTGTGGTTGAATGATCCATCAGCGCGGGTATTTTTGAGTTCGGGTTGATATCAACAAAGTCAGAGCCAAACTGATCGCCTTCACCAATATTAATTAAATACGCATCGTATTCAGCATCGGTTAAACCAAGTTCTAAAAGCTCTTCAAACATAATACTAACTTTTTGGCCATTGGGTGTTGCCAGCGAATAAAGCTGAAATGGATGTTCGCCAATCGGTAGTGTTTTGTCATGAGTAGCGCCTGCAATGGGGCGATTTATATTAGCAAATTTGCCACCACTTTCACTGTCCCATGTCCATACTTTAGGCGGGGTGTATTCGTTGTTTTCACTCATAAATAACCTCTATTTTTATTAAACGCGTGTTTTAGTTGTTGCCTGCTGATCTTTTAATTTATCTGCTTTTGCTAGTTTATAGCCTAAAAACAATCCACTTAATGCACCAAAAAAATGGCTCTCAAACGAGATATGAAAACGCTGCGGTAATACGCCCCAGATAAAGCCACTGTATAAAAATGCTACGATAACAGCAGTAAAAATCGATTTAAATGAACGTCTTACAATGCCATAGCATAAAATAAAGCCCCACAAACCATAGATGACACCGCTTAGACCCACATGAATATTACTGCGGGCAAACATCCAAACTAATAGGCCACCTACTAAAGCGGTGAATATAAATACACTATAAAAGCGCTGTACGCTGTACTGGCAAATTAACCAGCTTAATACAGCAAATGGCAACATATTACTGGCAAAATGCCACCAGCTACCGTGTAAAAAGGGAGCACAAAGAATACCAACCAGCCCTTGAATACTTCTGGGATAAATACCTAAACCGTTTAAATTAATGCCAGGTAGGCTATTAATAAGCTGCAATACAAAACAAATAATAATAATGCTAAAAATAGCAAAACGGGTACTGGTAATAAGTGAAAGCGTGTTTGGTTTAGTGGCCATAGTGTGATCCTAATTTACCGAAAGTGTTGCCAGTATAGGAATTGTATAAGGTAATGAAAAGCAATTAAAAAAGCACAGCATAAAATGCTGTGCTGATTTGAGTTGTTGGCTGCTATTAACCTAGTTTAGTTAATAGCTTTTTAGCTGCAAGTTCTGAGCTTGCTGGGTTTTGACCGGTGATCAATAAACCATCTTCTAGAGCAAGTACGCCCCAGTCATCGGTTTTTTGGTAATCGCCACCTTTTTTGATAAGTTCGTCTTCAACTAAAAATGGAACAATGTCAGTAAGTTGTACAGCAGCTTCTTCGCTGTTAGTAAAGCCCGTTACTTTTTTACCGGCGACTAATGCATTGCCATCAGCGTCTTTAACATTTAAAAATACCGCACTTGCATGACACACGCCAGCGACTGGTTTTTGCTCTTTAATAAAGCTTTCAATGAGCGATACAGAATCGGTGTTATCGACTAAATCCCATAAAGGGCCGTGACCACCAGGGTAAAATACGGCGTCGTAATCAGAAGAGTTTACTTCGCTTAAAACCTTGGTATTTGCCATCAGTGTTTGTGCACCACTGTCTGCATCGTAACGTTTGGTTGCCTCAGTTTGAAAATCATCAAGTGTACTAGTTGGGTCAATCGGTGGCTGACCGCCGTTTGGAGAAGCCAATGTTACTTTAATACCTGCATCAACAAATGCGTAATAAGGGGCTGCAAATTCTTCTACCCAAAAACCAGTTTTTTCGCCTGTGTTACCAAGCTCTGCATGTGATGTAAGAACCATTAGTATTTTTTTAGCCATGTAAGGTATTCCTTATGATGATTTAAATTAATTAATCTTGCTTGGTAAATACTATATGCACTAAGAGAGCTTTAAACAACGATGATAAATTTAACTTAATTGATTCAATAATTGATACAATAAGAGGGTTGAAGTTAAAACCGCATTGGAGCACCTATGAAAGTCTCGTTTGAACAGTTAAAAAGCATGGTGGTATTTGCACAAATTGTAGAGCAGGGCAGCTTAACTGCAGCGGCAAAACAATTAGGGCTGACCCGTGCCGTAGCGAGTTATCACTTAAAAAAATTAGAAACACAGCTCGAAGTGACGCTACTTAACCGTTCTACCCGCACTATGGCGTTAACCGAAGCCGGAATGGCCTATTATGAGCGTTGCCGTGTTATTACAGAGCAAGCTAATGCCGCTAATCAGCAAATAGAAAATATAAAAAGCGAACCCCAAGGGCTATTAAAAATAAGCTGCCCCGTAAATGTGGGGATGCAGTTGATTGTACCGGCAATAAATACCTTTAAGCGCCAGTACCCTAAAATTGATATAGATTTACAGCTCACGGATGACGTTGTGGATATTATTAAGCACGGGTTTGATTTTGCGATTAGAGGGGTTGCACTGCGCGATTCGAACTTACAAGCCACTAAGCTCACTACTATGAGCACGTGTATTTGTGGTGCGCCCGATTATTTTGCGCATTTTGGCAAACCCACTACACCCGATGAGTTGGTAAAGCATCAGTGGGTGGTTTATCAATTAGGTAGTAAAACGCTGACCTTACAAAAAGAAGGCAAAAAGGTCGATATTACAATGCAAGGTAGTTTAAGCACCAATAACGCTGCTGCACGCACTGCGTTTGTAGAGGCGGGGCATGGTCTTGGCCGTATTCCACTTTACGATGCATGGCCAAAAGTACAAGCGGGTTTGCTGCAAATTATACTTGATGATTATAAAAGCAAAGACATTGAGCTTTATGGGGTGTTCCCGCCTGGGGCGGCGGGCTCTAAAAAACTGCGTTTGTTTATTGATTATTTAAAAGCGTATTTTGTAAAGCAACATACCGCATTAGGTATGCTTAAATAATAGCGCTTAAAGCACTCGGTTAAACAAAGCAACGGCTTGTTGATACATGGTGATAGCAAGTGCTGCGTCGTACCGCTCGCCTTCATCACGCATAAAGGCATGTTGCGCGTTCACTTCTTGCCATTGGTAATTAATACCCGTACTAACCGCTTGTTGATAAATTTTGTCGCGACCTTGTTGTGGCACATGAGGGTCTTGTTTTCCCCAAATAAAGTGGATTTCACCTTGTATATCGGCCATACGTTCAAATGAATTATTCCCTTTATGTGCGGGAAGAGTATCGCTATGAATATCAGTGGCATATAAGCAAAAAGCGGCTTTTATTGCGGGGTTTAATGCGGCCCTATAAGCTAAATGCCCACCAATACAAACACCCATTGCACCCACAGAGCCAGTACAATAATCGTGTGTTTGCACAAAGTCGATTAACGCTTGGGTATCGCTGTCGTGAGATTCAAGCGGTTTTGCCCATTTATCTTTATTGCCTTTATCTTTACCCGCATCGTCATAAGCAAGCACTGTCCCGATAGGGTTAAGCTCATGAAAAACTTCTGGCACAAGTACCACAAAACCATGGCTTGCTAAAATAGCGGCGCTGCGAGCAATAGGCGCGGTTTGCTGAAAAATCTCAGAGTAAAAAATAATGGCTGGGAATTGCCCGTGAGCGTGTGGGCGATAAACTGTAGTGCGCATTAACCCCGTTGGGGTAGGCAAGTCAGCATGGTGGTGTTGGATGATCATAAAAGCGCTCAATTAAATAATATATAAAATATATGGTAACTGAGCGCGATAAAATAAACACGCCTTAAAGTCTAAATACTTGCAGGCATGTTATTACAGCTAGCATAGTAACTTACGGTTGCTGGCCAATCGGAAAAGATACCCATTACACCTACGTCTTGCGCTAACACATCAACCACAGTGAACATATCGCCATCGTTATCTATAACATCACTAATTGACTGATAATAATAACCGCCACCTTGATTTAGAGGGCCTGAGCGCTCAAGACTCCACGCAATAATATTAAGCCCCGCGGCTTTAGCATCAATAGCATACTGTGAGGGGACAATATTACTGTTGTTATCTATGCTTAATAGCATCCATATGGGTGGCGCAATAATTTTAACGCCGTCGTTTACGAGCTCTGCCATAGATGGCTGCCATGTTGCAGCGTTGTTTGGATCAAACCCTGCATTGCTGTCGCGCCCATCTAAATAGACACTCTGCGCTGCAAATTCAGGATTAGTATTAATCCAATATTTTACGTCAGCTAAATTAAATGATTGCGGATACACTCGCGAAGCGGGTACTTCCATTTGCGTGTATTCATTCAGCATTTTTTGTGCGTATTGCGTTTGGGTCATACCGTTAAAGGGCATACTCACTTGAGGGGATTTAAGCTCTGGGGTCATTTTTACTCCCAGCTCTTTAAAGAGTGCAATACTTTGTTTGTGGGTCATGAGTGTGCCAGAGGTGGCGTATAAGTCAGTGCGCCAACTGGGTGTACCTTTCATGTAATCGCTAACATTGGTGGCACTGGTGTTTGCGCCATCCATCTTGCCCTCAAGAGTTAAAAATTCTGCCAAACTAATATCACTGGTACAACATTTAGCTGAAGCAGGCGTGCCACTGTTAGAGTTTGCAGGGGTAAATGGCTCACTACATTTAGCAGCCAATGTTGGAATGGCTAAAATATTGGTGGTGGTGTGCAAGTCGCACTGAGAATGACGACATACTAGCTCTTTATCATTGGTAAAGGTGACATCGCATTCGACAACACCTGCTCCCATGCGAGCGGCTGCAATATAAGATTCTTTAGTGTGTTCTGGGTATTGCATTGGAGCACCGCGGTGACCAATTGAAAAATCAGTACGATAAAAAGGACCTTCTTTGCACGATTCTAATTTTGTTTTTAGTGCGCTGTCAGCCATATCGTCAATTAAGTAGTCGGGGCGAGTACCTAGTTGCGTATTGGTGCCTTGAGCTACTTCAACAATAACCGGGGTAGGTACTTCAACAATTTCAACGTTAGTGTTGGTAACAACCACTTCTTTTTCGACTATTTTTACATCGTCATCACAGCCAGTAAGTGAGCTTAATAATAAAAAAGTTGTCAGAAAAGGTATGCGCTTCATTATTTGTCCTTAAAAATAAAAGTGGACGCTACCTTACTAATTATTAATGACAATTTCACTACAGAGTGATTAATTTGCTGATTTAGTTATTATTTGGTTTACCACTAAGGCAACTAGCATCACTCCCCCGCCAATGCTTAATCTAAGTAGGTCAGCGTCTCGATTCCAAATAAGCACATTAACAATTATACCGGCAGGAATAAGTAAGTTGTTCATCACCGCCAGCGCACCAACATTGACAAGCGTCGCGCCTTTATTCCACATAAAGTAGCCTAAACCAGAGGCCACAATACCTAAATAAATAAGTATGCCCCATTGAGTTGAGGTACTTGGTAATTTGTTAAGATCACCAAATAAGGCGTAACAGGCGCTTGCAACAATTAGTGCGCCAATAAAAAACCAACCAAATACGGTTTTATCATCGAGTTGTTTATTAAGCATTAATCGTTTGTAGGTTACTTGGCCGATGGCAAAACTAATATTAGCGCCTTGAACCAGTAATAATCCGACTAAAAAGTTACTGTCTAAGTTTTCATAACGAATGGTAATAGCACCTAGTACGGCAATAAACGCAACGATAAAAAACTGCGGATTAAACTGTTTATTTAGCGCATCGTTTAAAAGCGTAATGTAAAGCGGGGTCATTACAGTAAATAACAGCACCTCAGGCACACTTAAAAACAAAAATGAGTGGTAATAAAAGCCATACATAACCCCCAGTTGCAGTGCGCCTATCAGCATGAGTTTACATGCAAGCGGGGTGGGGGTTTTCTTTAAAAAAGGCAAAAATACTAACGCTGCTAAAGCCACACGAATTAACACACTAAACCATGCGTCAACTTGGCCTGCTAAATACACACCAATTAAACTAAACGAAAACGCCCAAAGAAGGGTAACTGCAAATAAATAGCCCATAACACTCATCTTGTCTTAAATAATGGTGTCAGTTTATCTGTTATGTATTGTTCTATAAACAATAAAAGCCCGCAAGCGGGCTTTTATATCAGTTGATTAAAAATATTAATTAATCAACTAAACCACGGCGCTTAAGCAGGGCGTCAGTGGTTGGTTTTTGGCCTCTAAACTCAATGTAGCTTTGCATTAAGTCACGGCTATTACCTTTTGATAGGATCTCTTTACGGAACTTATCGCCATTTTCGCGCGTTAAGCCACCGTTGTTTTCCATGTGAGCAAACGCATCGGCTGCAAATACTTCAGTCCACAGGTAAGCGTAGTAACCCGCTGAGTAACCACCTGCAAACGTATGGCTAAAGTAGTTTGATTTATAACGCGGTGGAACAGGGTAGTAATCAATACCATGTGCCTTTAATGCGTCACTTTCAAACTGCTGTACGTCAGTTACTTTCTTATCAGAACCAAATGAGTGCCATTCCATATCCAGTAGTGCTGCTGCTAAATATTCAGTGGTACCAAAACCTTGGTTGAACTTTTGCGACTCAAGTACTTTATCAAGTAGTGCTTGAGGAATTGGCTCTCCAGTTTTGTAATGTTTAGCGTAGTTAGCAAGTACCGTTGGTTCAATCATCCAATCTTCGTGTGCTTGTGATGGAAATTCAACAAAGTCACGTGCTGTTGCAGTACCTGCCAGGCTTGGGTATTTAACGTCAGAGAATAAACCGTGTGCCGCATGACCAAACTCGTGGAACATAGTTGATACTTCATCAAACGTCATGAGTGTTGGCTCGCCTTCAGCCGGCTTTGGAATGTTTTGTGCGTTGTAAATGACAGGTTTAGTGCCTTTTAAGCCGCTTTGGCTTACGTATGCACTCATCCATGCACCGCCACGCTTACCTTCACGTGCATATGGGTCCATGTAAAATAAACCAATGGCGCTGCCATCGGCGTTAAATACTTCAAATGCCATTACATCGTCGTGGTAAACCGGCAGGTCTTTACGCTCTTTAAAGGTAATACCGTAAAGTTTTTCCATAGCGAAGAACAGGCCGTTATGGATAACCGACTGCATTTCAAAATAAGGCTTAACTAAGGCTGGATCTAGGTCGTATTTTTCAGCGCGTACTTTTTCTGCGTAGAAAGACCAATCCCATGGTTTAAGTTCAAAGTTTTCACCCGAATCATTAATTACTTTTTGAATTGCTTGTGCTTCTGCTTTCGCTTTTTCAACGGCTTTTGGCGCTAAGTCATCTAAAATGCCGTACACGTTATCAGTAGTTTGCGCCATGCGTGAAGTCATTACATAAGAAGCCCAATCTTTAAAGCCTAACAGTTCTGCTTTTTGTGCGCGCAGGTTAGTTTCTTTAATAATGATAGGGCCATTTGTTTTAGCAGCACGATTGGTTGATGCTTTAAAAATTTGCTCACGTAGTTCGCGATTTTCAAGGCTTGCTAAAATAGGTTGTTGCGTGGTGTTCACTAAGGTGATCATGTAGCCATCTTTGCCTGCTTTTTCAGCAGCGGCTGCAAGACCGGCAATTTCACCTTCAGATAAACCCGCTAATTTGCTTTTATCTGTTACTAAAATGACATCTTCTTTAAACGATTTTAATACGTTTTGAGAAAACTCAGTTGATAGTTTTGCAAGCTCTGCGTTGATTTCACGCATTTTTGCTTTTTCAGCATCGTTTAATTTTGCACCGGCTTTTACAAACTGTTTGTAGTAAAAATCGACTAGGCGTTGATCTTCAGCGCTTAACTTATCTTTATTGTCGTATACCGTTTGTACACGTTTAAACAATGCACCATTTAAATAAATGTCATCAGAGTGAGCCGAGAAAACTGGCGCCATTTTTTTATCAATACGTTGGTATTCATCGTTTGAGATAAGGCCAGATAAGTTATAAAACGCAGCTGATGCGCGGTTTAGTAGCTCGCCTGCCAGTTCCATTTCAACTAAAGTGTTTTCAAAAGTGGCTGGCGCTGGGTTGTTGGCAATTGCCAATATTTCTGCATTGTGCTGTGCAATCCCTGCATCAAATGCGGCTTCGTATTCAGTCGTACCAAACTTATCAAACTCAGGTGCCATGTATTGAAGTGGACTTGGTTTGAACAACACATTGCTTGCGTTAATGTCTTGAACTTGTGCTGTGCTTTGTTGTTTTGTTTCTTGGGTGCTTTCAGAAGAACAGGCAGATAATAAAAGTGCACTAGCAATCGTAGTGGCAATCAGTGTTTTACGCATAATAACTCCATAAAAAATAGTAGCCGAAATAGGCTTTTCGAGTCGAAAACCCAGTTAACTTACCAAATTTTGACTTATATACAACAAAGTTTATCGATTTAAAGCGGGATTTAAACGCAAATTAGGTGATAAAAACTCGGTATGTAAATAAAAAAGTAGAAAAATACAGCAATTATGCAATTAGCTTTAAATTTGTTGCTGCGTATTTAAGCTAACCGCATGCTAAACTTGGGGTATTATTAGCGCATAAAAATAATCGTTTGTGTGCGACCTTACACATGGAAAATCAATGAACTTAGAACAAATTAATCACATTCTCGCCTTCGTATTGTTTAGCTACAACGACATTCACATTACCGTGGCAAAAGTAATTCAAGTGCCGCTAATTTTGTTTACTATGTGGGTTGTGGTGACTCAGATTGGCAAGTTAATTAAAAAGTCATTACTTGCACGAAAAATGAGCCCAGATGCAGTACATTTATTCACGCGTTTTTATTTTATTTTAAGTATTGCGATTTTACTTTTTACCTCCCTTGAGGTGCTCAACATTCCACTAACCGCATTTGCCTTTGTATCGGGTGCTATTGCCATTGGTGTAGGGTTCGGTGCACAAAATATTATTAATAACTTTATTAGTGGCTGGATATTAATGTGGGAGCGGCCAATCCGTATTGGTGACTTTTTAGAGGTTGGCACTGCAAAAGGGGTGGTTGAAACCATTAATACTCGCTCTACTCGTATTCGCAGGAACGACGGTGTTCATATGCTAATACCCAATAGCCAGTTATTAGAAAACACTGTAACCAACTGGACGCTTATTGACGGTAATGCGCGCTCATCTGTGAGCGTAGGCGTAGCTTATGGCTCTGATGTATTACTGGTTAAAAAGTTAATTCAGCAAGTATTAGATGAACATGAGGCAATATTGGCAACGCCTCAATCAACCGTATTGTTTGATGACTTTGCCGACAGCTCGCTGGTCTTTAATGCTATTTTTTGGGTGTGCGCTGAATCTGAAACTCGCTTAAGACAAGTGCGCAGTGATATTCGCTTTAGTATTTATGAAGTGTTTGAACAACACGATGTGGTGATTGCATTCCCGCAGCGAGATATTCATATTGATGGTGAAATTGCACTGACGCGTTCTTTAGTGAAAAAGTAGTATCTAGAAAGTACCGCTTTATTTAGCTATATTTTTTAATAATTCATTGTAAGGACATATGTCCGCTTTTTGGCTGTTTAGTTGCTAAAAGTACACTAAAAGTCGGGATAGTGCGCTTAAGTGTTAAAAATAAGTTTATATTTTTAACGCTCAGTATGCGGTAAATTAATTACAGCATGGTATAATCTCGCGCATTCAGTCAGCCTTATTTATGCCGTTTTTGTACTCTCGGTAATAAGGTCCGCGCCGCATAGAGCAAGTCGCGAAAAATTGACTGAATCCGTAATTATTTAATTGCGCAACACATCAACCGTTGAACAAGAGTGCACTAAAAAGGTTAACCCCGACATGAAAGCAATGAAAAGATCTACGTTAGCAACCCTTATCAATGCAACGTTGTTCTCTGCCGTAGCAGGTACTTCAATTTCAGCTGTAGCTGCTGAGCAAGAAACTACTGCTAAGAAGAACCAACTAGAAGTTATTCAAGTAACTGCTCGTAAACGAGTAGAAAACGCTCAAGAAGTACCTGTTGCTGTTTCAGCCCTGCAAGGCGACAGTTTAGATGCTTACAGCTCAGCTGGTATGGATATTCGTTTTATGAATGCGAAAATCCCAAGTTTATCTATTGAATCTTCATTTGGCCGTTCATTCCCACGCTTTTATGTACGTGGTTTAGGTAATACTGATTTCGATTTGAATGCTTCGCAACCAGTGTCGCTTGTGGTTGATGAAATTGTACAAGAAAACGCAATCTTAAAAGGTTTTCCTGTATTTGACGTAGCACGTGTTGAAGTGCTTCGTGGTCCTCAAGGTACATTATTTGGTCGTAATACACCGGCTGGTCTAGTTAAATTTGATACCGTAAAACCAAGTCAAGAATTTGAAGGCTATGGCTCTGTATCTTACGGTAGTCGTGGTGCTGTTGATTTTGAAGGTGCTGTTGGTGGTTCATTAACAGACCGTTTATCAACGCGTGTTTCAGTACTTTGGCAAGATAAAGACGATTACATTGATAATCGTGCACCAGGTTTTGAGCAAAAAGATGCCTTAGGTGGTTACACTGAACAAGCAGCCCGTATTCAATTTTTATATGAAGGTGATGATTTCACTGGATTATTAAACTACCATGTTCGTGATTTAGATGGCTCTCCAATTGCCTTTCGTGCCAATACTATCAAGCCTGGTACTAACGATTTAGTTGATGGTTTTGAAAATGACGTGGTGTATCACGATGCCGCATCTCGTGCGACGCAGCAAGTGGAATCGCAAGGTGCAAGCCTTAAGCTTGAGTGGGACTTAGCTAACCATACATTAACGTCAATCTCTGGTTGGGAAAGTGCAGAAATTTACTCTCGTGCTGACATCGATGGTGGTTTTGATTCATCTGGTATTCCTGGTTATATGGGTCCAGGTTCTACTCCTTTTTCTTCAGAAAGTGCTGATGGTATTCCAGACCAAGACCAATATACACAAGAACTTCGCTTATCAAGTAACTTTGCCGGTGATGTTAACTATCAAGTGGGTGTTTTTTACTTCGACGAAGCATTAACAATTGAAAACTTTAGCTATGATACAGCCAATAATGGCGTATTGAATGGGTTTGTTAGTCAGCAGCAAGACACTAAAGCGTGGGCAGTATTCGGCTCAGTTGATTACACCATTACTGATGATTTGAAAGTAACCGCGGGCCTTCGTTATTCAGATGATGAGAAAGAGTTCTCAGCAAATCGTACATTTGGTCCATTACCAGGTGAGGCAGGTGCTCCATTATTTATTGAGCGTGATGTAAGTGATGATCACGTAAGCTGGGACTTATCAGCTAACTATAAAATCAATGATGATGTAAATTGGTATGGCCGCATTGCTAACAGTTTCCGCGCACCGAGTCTTCAAGGTCGTATCTTATTTGGTAGTGAAGTAACCGTTGCTGATTCAGAGACTGTTACGTCATACGAGACAGGTATTAAATCTGATGTGTTAGATGGTCAAGGCCGTGTTAACGCAACGATATTTTATTACACCATGGACGACCAACAGCTAACAGCTGTAGGTGGTGGTGCTAACTTTAACCGTTTATTAAATGCTGATAAAACAACTGGCTACGGTTTTGAGCTTGATTCTGAGTGGGTGTTAAGTGATGAACTAAATGCTACGTTTAATTTAAGCTACAACAAAACTGAGCTTAAAGACGATACTCTTAGTATTGCTGCACCAAGTCGATTGGAGCTTTTAGATCCAATCATCAATGGTCAAGCTATGCTTGATGGTAACAGCTTACCGCATGCTCCAGAGTGGATCTCTAACATCACACTTCGTTACACTAAAGAACTCGCTGAAGGTGAATTCTTCACTTACGCTGATGTGTCGTACCGCAGTGAAATTGACTTTTTCTTATATGAATCAGTTGAGTTTGAAGGTAAGCCACTAACAGAAGTAGGTCTACGTGCTGGTTATGCATGGGCACAAGGCGACTACGAATATGAAGTATCAGCATTCGTGCGTAACCTATTTGACGAGCAACAAGCAATTGGTGGTGTTGATTTCAACAACAACACAGCAATGGTTAACGAAGAGCGTTACATTGGTGCTGAATTTAAAGTTAACTTTTTCTAATCGATAAATTTAACGTTAAATTGTAATTATTGATAAAAGCCTGCCTAGTGCAGGCTTTTTTATTTTTGTAGAGCTGCTAAAGTAGCGCTCATATGTTTATTAAAGAGAAAAAGTAATGGCTGGATTTTGGAATTACCGTGTAATTTTTTGTGAAGCAACCAAAGATGAAGCGGCGCAATATCAAATACATGAAGTGGAATATAACCTAAATGGTAAAGTAACTAACTGGTCAGAAACGGGGGCAGCGCCGTTTGGTACTTCGTTAGATGAACTAAAAGATGATGCTGAGCGCTTAAAAACCGCATTTGAAAAACCCGTACTTAAAGTGATGCGCAAAGCCCGTGGTTACGAGTTAGTTGATGTAAACACCGGTGAAGACGCTTATGCTGAGCCGCCAGCAGGCTTGACTGAGTAACACACATTAATGAAAGGTGCTTAGGCACCTTTTTTAATATTCAGGGCATAGGCTAAACAGCTAAATTACAAGGAGAAGGTATGTCTATTGAAGCGGTATTATTTGATATGGATGGCACGTTAGTTGATTCTGAAAGTGTGCATTATATCTGTTGGAGCCAATTACTTGCGCCTTTTGGTGTGCGTTATGACGAAGATGATTTTTGTCAGCGCTTTTCTGGGCGCCCCACAATTGACGCTGCAAAGGAAATAAAACAAACCCATAACTTGTCTGTGAGTAGTCGCTATTTAGCGGATGAAAAATACCGTTTGTTTAGCAAATTCGTTCAAACCAATTTACCGCCTTTAATGCCTTATGCTGCAGATATTTTATTCGCGGTTAAAGAGCAAGGCTTAAAAATGGCGTTAGTAACAGGCAGCGCACGCCATGAAGCTGAGCCAATACTAAAAGGATTAGGGTTTTATGATTTATTTGATACGGTGGTTACAAAAGACGATGTAACCAATCCAAAGCCTGCCGGTGATCCCTATTTATTAGCACTTAAAAATATGCAGGTCGCTGCAAAAAATGCGATTGCCGTTGAAGATACCTTCACTGGCGTAACAGCAGCAAACAATGCAGCCTTAGCCGTTGTAGCTATTGCTAATAAGCACACTGAGCAGCACGACTTCAGTAAAGCAACACAGCAAATGCATAACCTTGAAGAATTTTGGCAATGGCTTCAATCTCAACTATAGTTTAAGCCATATTTAAATTTGCAAGGATGCAGTTATGGTTACTATTCAAAGATACCTATTTATTTTTTTTACGCTTTTTAGTGCGAGTTTATTAGCGCAATTGCCGCAGGTGCAACTCGCTGATGTTTATGATGAAACTAAGCATAACGATATTCGCCAATATTTGGTGAGTGAAAAGTTTGACGGCGTTAGAGCAATATGGACGGGGAAACAATTTGTTACCCGCCAAGGTAATCCAATTAATCCTCCTAAGTGGTTTACCGCCCCTTTGCCTGATGTTTGGTTAGACGGTGAGTTATGGACCAAGCGGGGTCAATTTTCTGTTCTCAGTGGTATTGTTAGAACAAAAATACCCAACGACTTACTCTGGCAAACAGTGACTTATCAAGTATTTGATATGCCAGATACAAACACGCCTTTTCATCGTCGCTATCAAAATTACCTGTCACTCATTACTAAGTTAAATAGCTCACATATTAAGGCGGTTAAGCAATATCAATTTAGCGACAATCAGCAACTAAGTGATTACTTTAATGAGGTCACCAAACAAGGCGGGGAGGGCGTTATGCTTCATTTAGCAGAGGCTAAGCATACGAGTGGTCGCTCTAGTGCATTGTTAAAACTCAAACCTTATTTGGATGCTGAAGCGCTAGTTATTGAATATTTACCAGGTAAAGGTAAATACACAGGTATGCTCGGGGCATTGCGAGTGCAAACCAAGCAAGGCGTAACCTTTTCTATTGGCACGGGCTTTAGTGATGAAGAACGCAAGCGTCCGCCAGCCATTGGTTCAACAATCACTTATCGATACCACGGATACACTAAAAATGGTTTACCGCGTTTTGCTAGCTTTTTGCGAGAAAGACCCGAAAAATAAAGAGTGTAGGCCAATTCAGTATATATTTTTTAGCAATTATGCTAAATTGCGCGGCCTTTTTGGTAATGTTTGGTGATCTATGTTTGTTGGTTTTGATTATGGTAGTTCTAATTGTGCTATGGGTGTTTTAAACGAAGAGCGTGTTCAGCTCATCCCTTTAGAGCAAGGCAAACATTATCTTCCATCAACTTTATACACACATCATAGCGCCTTAGTCGTTGATTTTGTTGCGCAGCATTTGCAGGGCTCAGAGCATGAGCATGCCTATAAAACCGCGCGCCAACCCTTACTTAATACACTCCCGCGAATTAAATCAGACCTAGACTTACAAGCCGGCGACGACACTCTATTTATTGGCCGTGAGGCAATTAATGAATATGTGCAATTTCCTGAAGAGGGTTATTTTGTAAAATCCCCTAAATCATTTTTTGGCGCAACGGGCTTAAAGCAAGGGCAAATCAATTTTTTTGAAGATATTGCCACAGCAATGATTTTAAAAATAAAACAACGTGCTGAATTATCTTTAGGGTATACGCTGAGCCAAACTGTTATTGGACGCCCAGTGAATTTTCAAGCGGTCGGTGGTGAGCAGTCAAACCAACAAGCCGTGGGTATTTTAACACGCGCAGCAAACCGAGCAGGCTTTAAAGATGTTGAGTTTTTATATGAGCCACTCGCGGCTGGGATTGATTATGAAAGTGACTTAACGCAAGACCAAAAAGTATTGGTGATTGATATTGGTGGTGGTACCAGTGACTGCTCATTTGTACAAATGGGGCCAAGTTTTAGGAATAAGCAACAACGAGATGCAGACTTTTTAGCGCATAGCGGAAAGCGAGTAGGCGGAAACGATTTAGATATTGCTTTGAGCTACCATGGTTTAATGCCGTTACTCGGGCTTGGCAGTACGTTTAAGTCAGGTTTACCACTACCTAATCAACCATTTTGGCAAGCTTGTAAAATTAACGATGTGAATTTACAGAGCCAGTTTTATAGTGCCCAGCATTATCGTGAACTCAGTGCGCAGTTACGCGATGTCAGCGCTCCTGAACTTTATAAACGACTTATTCACTTACAGCAAAATAAGCAAGGTCACCAATTAGTTCAACAAGCTGAAGCGGCTAAAATTGCATTAACATCCGCAAATAGTTTTAATTGTGATTTAGCCTTTTTAGATAACTCATTAAGCAAAGATATTTCAGTCGCTGATTTAGCGCTTGCTGTTGACGATAGCATTAGTCAGATTGTTACCTTGGCTAAACAGGCAATTACTGATGCGAATACCACTCCCGATGTGATTTACTTAACGGGAGGAAGTGCACAGTCTCCATTAATTAAAGCGGCGTTGAGTGAGCATTTAGGCAACATAAAAATGGTGAACGGTGATCACTTTGGTAGTGTAACTGCTGGCCTTACTAAATGGGCCAGCATGCTTTATAAGTAAGCTGCTATAGAGATATTTGTCGGGTTGCGAGGTATTTTTCGTAATCTGGCAATGTTCGCTCAAGCTCTATATCCATTAATGGTGAGCTAAGTAGCATATCGGCACTCACTTCATTACACGCCACAGGAATATTCCACACAGCAGCTAAACGTAGCAGAGCTTTAACATCGGGATCATGAGGTTGCGAGGCTAAAGGGTCCCAAAAAAAGACTAATACATGTATTTCATGCTCCGCTATTTTCGCCCCGAGTTGTTGATCGCCGCCCATAGGGCCACTTAATAATTGAATAACATCAAGCCCTGTTGTTTTCTCAATTAAATGCCCAGTAGTCCCTGTGCCATATAAAGTGTGTTTACTTAGAGTGGCCTTATGTTTTTCACACCATAACTTAAGCGCGGCTTTTTTGCCGTCATGTGCTACTAAGGCTATATTTTTTTGCGCAGGTAGAGATTGTATTTTTTGATCCATGCTGGTTCTTATTAGTTAGAGTAATAAATTGATAGCCAAGGCAATAAATACAATGCCTGTGAACCTATCAATCCAGAGCTGGCTATTTGGGTGATTTCTAAAAAATTGAGCTATTTTATCGCCGAAATAAATATACGTGCAGTCAATCGGAAAAGCAAAGATTGGATAAAGTAGCCCAAAAAATGCCAGCTGAAAGGTTGCAGATGACAAGCTAGGGTCAACAAATTGTGGGATAAAAGCAATAAAAAACAAAGCCACCTTAGGATTAAGCACTTCAGTCATCATGGCTTGAAACATGACATTTTTGTTTTTATTGGTTGTAACATGCGGTTTATCGCTTTGCTCACAAGATGGTGGCATAAACGTGCCTTTAAGCATCATAAAACCTAAGTAACATAAATAGGCTGCACCTGCATATTGTACGCTGGCATAGGCTGTTTCAGAGGCTTTTAAAATAGCACTTAAACCAACAACCGCAAAAAATGTATGTACTACGCCACCTAAGGCAAAGCCAAAAGCACTTTGCATACCTGCTTTTCGCCCGTTAGCAAATGTTTGTGCCATTAAAAACGCGTTTGATGGCCCAGGCGCAACGGCCATGAGAAAACTGGCGAGTAAAAATGAAAGTAAAAAGTCAGGGTTGATCATTAAACAGTACGAAAAAGAAGTGATAAGTGATTTTATCAAGCAAATACAAAAATAAAAAGCGGGCATATTGCCCGCTAAGTTGAGGATACTAAGTTGTTATAAAACTAGCCGTTATGCTTTTAAACATAACGAAGTGCTAAATTTCTTAAAAACTAACGGTGATATTATTTGAGCACACCGTAGTGCTCAGCGCTTTACATACTTGATATGTATACGTACCACCCCCTTTAGTATTAATACTGTCGGTGTAGGCATTATTATTTGCAGTGGTAATGACTTTGCTACCATTGCGGTAGATATCAACTTGGCTTGTTGCTGCGCCATTCCAACTTAAATCAACAAATTTAGTGCCTTTTGATTTGTAACCTGAAGCGCTAAGAGAGATAGCATCTACGCCTGGCTCGGGATCAACACCACCAGTATCGCCACCCGCACAGCCGTTTGCTGTAAGGTAAGCATCAGCGTCTGCCGCTTTTACAATACCATATCCAAAGTAATCATCACGACCAGCAGTCCCTTGATCTTGCGCAGTTGCTTTTAACGCATCGCGAATTTCTGTGCCTGTAAAGTCGCTATGGTTAGACCATACTAGCGCAGCAATACCTGAAACTGCAGGCGTTGCCATTGACGTTCCACTCATAAAACCATAATCAGTTGCGCCAATATTAATTGTCACGTTTGTACTAGCAACTAATGCGCTACGATCTTCAAATGCAGCGCCTACAGCAGGAATTGAAGTATCGTTGGTATCACCTAGTGTTGCGCATAAAATGCCGGCTTCATTGTTAATAATAACCGCACCTAAACCGCCTGAGTTTTCAAAGTTAGCAACTTTGTCGTAAAATGAAACAACGCCGCGGTCAATCATACATACTTTACCAGCCGCTGCTGGATCAACTGTTTCGCCGGTCCCCATAAAGTAGGCACTCGCCGTGACTTGACCTGCATTTACCATTGCTGATGAATTTTATGCTGTGCCATCGGCTGACATACTCGCTGCTGTAGCCATACCTGCAGGGTAGGTTGATAGCGTATCAACACCACCGGCTGTTACTTCTACACAAATGGTTTCATCGTTTGTTGCACGTTTACCACGACCTGATGAACAACTTGGGAATTGTGAAAAATCAGCAATTTGATTATTGGCATCATTAGCACCAACCATCATTACCCGCGGCAGCAACAACAAGGCCGCCTGCATTAGTAAAGTTAGCAAACGCATTTGATTCTGTACTGTTTGAGCCGCCGCCCCCTAAGCTCATACTAATAATGTTCGCACCTGCTTGAGAACATAAATCGGCCGCTTGAGCTAAATCAGATGAGTAACCCCAGCCTGATTCGTTAAATACTTTAATAATGTGCATTGCCACACCCAGTGCCATACCCACAACACCGAGGTTATTATCTGCAGCACCAATTGTACCGGCTACATGCGTCCCATGTGGGCCGTCATTATCAAACCAATTACCGGTGATGTTGCCCCAAATAAAGTCAGGGTTTGAGCTATCTAAGCCGGAATCGATAACACAGACTTTCATGCCTGCATTGGCATCAAAAGTTACTTGATCAACCTGTGATTGATAAACGGCATAAGGCGTAATTTGCTGCTGCATTACATCGCCTACATCATCGTTAAATAATGACATAGGTACACGCTTATGATCTTCTTCAATGAGTTTAATATGTGGGTTGTTGAGTAGGCCTTTTAAGCTACTTAAATCTTGACCAGTAAATTTTGCGGCAATAAATCCATTACCATCTACTTTAATCTCACCACCTAGTTTTTTAGTAAGCGCTTTAACAACACCTTTTTTATTGTTATCAACTTGAATGATGAAGCGATCGTTTGCAGCATGGGCAGTTCCGGCTGCACAAATACCAGTAAGAACTAATGCTAAGGCGAGTTTATTCTTTTTCATATTATAATATCCTAGAATTAATTGGTTAACTTTCTGTTAACTTAAGCCGGCATTAAAATAATAAAAAGCAAAAAACAAGGTGTTTTATCTACAAAAACAAAATTGTTTAACTAAAAATTAATCATTTTCAAACAAAAAATATATACTTTGTTTGGATTAGGGGCGGCTAATCAAGTAGCACCTGAATTAGCCAAAATGAGAGAAGTATTGAAAATGCGTTAGTGGCTAAGCATATTTAGCATAACGAAACAGTAAATAACAAAATGGAATTAATAATAGAAAGTGCGTACCAATAAGCTCTGGGGTTGATAAGTTTAAGTATTGAGTAATAAAAACCAATAAGCTTGCTCCACTCATTTGCATTGCTCCCAAAAGAGCAGAGGCGGTGCCTGCTTGTTTAGGAAATAAACTCAAAGCACGCCCAGCGGCAGACCCAAGCGTCAAGGCAAAACCAAATGCTGCAATGAACATAGGGATCATTAATGCCAATGGCGTTTTATATTGGCTTAATAACAACATAAGTAAGCCGGCACTCACTAGCACTAAAAGGCCTATTTTTAAAGCTCTTTTAGGTTGGCGTTTAATGTAAATAGGCATAATAAAACTAGCAAGAATACTAAGCACTGCATTGAGCGAGAACCAAAAGGTAAAGTCGGCTACGCTGCCACCTAATTCAGTAATGAGCCAACCGGGAGCCAGTGTTACAAATACCAATATGGCTGACATAGTGACCATACATAACAAGCTATTAAATAAAAATAATGGAGTTGAAATGATGGGGAAAAAGCGTCTTAAATCTAAAATATGCCCCTGGTAATGACTGTCTGCTGGTCGTGTTTCCCTAAACAAGAACAAAGTGACAATAAACCCCAGTAATGCAAAACCGGTTAAAAATAGAAAGTTCATTTGCCAACCAAACTGTACGGTTAGCCAAGCACCTAAAATGGGCGCTAATGCTGGAATAAAGCAAACTATACCGTTTAGATAGGTAATTATTTGGCCACTGCGTTCACTACCAAACTTATCTCTTACTATTGCAAAAGCGACAACAAAGGTAGCGCACGCGCCTAACCCTTGAATAGCACGAGCAAACATCAGTACTAAAAAGCTAGGAGCATAATATGCACCCAATGCCGCCAGTCCATACAAAGCGACCCCAGTTAAGGCGACGGGCTTTCTGCCAAAACGATCAGCGAGTGGACCTGCAATTAACTGCCCCAAACCAACAGTAAGCATAAAAATAGCCACCGTTTGCTGTACTTGCTTTTCGCTCACTGAGAATTGCTCTGCGATAGTGGGAAAGGCAGGCAGGTAAATATCAATGCCCATCGGACAAAAAATGACGAGTAACGCTAATATAAGTAATAAAGTAAAATTGGGTTTAGCGGGCTGTGTATGCATCAGGTCTCCTTTTGTCGGTATTTTAAGTGGCGACTGATGAAAAAGAAAGGGCTTATGGCCGATGTATCAGCCAAGTTACCTACTTTTAACCTTATTATGATTATTTTTGTTTAAGTATCACACTTCTTTAAACTGATCCGATGTGTTAATTTGCTTTTTAAGCAAAGACAATGGAAAAATAATAATGAGTAATGAGTCTGCATTAATTAAAACATGGCATAAATTTAAAAAGTGGCCATGCGGTAACTGGCTTTTCAGTAAAGCCGTGTGTTTCAAGGCACCTTATTTTGGCTCTATGAAACCCACTATTTTAGATTTAAAAGCAGGACACTGTAGTGCTGTGGTTAAAAACACACGCCGTGTACATAATCACATTGGAACAATTCATGCGATTGCTCAATGTAATTTGGCTGAGCTGTGTGCGGGAGTGATGGTGGATGCGACGGTACCGTATAAAACACACCGTTGGATACCTAAAGGTATGACAGTACAATATTTAGCTAAAGTAGACACAGACGTTACCGCGATTGCTGAAATTGAGTTGCCTCATCAATGGATTGATAAAGAAGATTTAGTGGTGCCGGTAAAGCTTTATAATACCCGAAATGAGTTGGTGTTTACTGCAGATATAACCATGTACATCACAAAGAAGAAGTAATTGCTAAATTATATTTTTATATAAAGTATTAAAAACAATGGTTTAGTTTATTGACTAAACCATTTTTTGTTCAGGTTTAACTTTTTGCAGTAGACGACTTGTTTACAAACGAAAGGCCACTGTCTTCATTGTCAACAATGGCTTTTACATCGTTAACCGGTTTTGGTTTATCTTTAGCATGCTCAATGACTTCTTTTTCAAAGCGCTGCTTTAAACTACCTTCAATAATCGCACCGGCTTCTATGCTTAGTGTGTCATGAAAAATATCGCCAAGGACATGGGCATTATTTTCGATCTTCACTTCGCTTGCATTTAAAGAGCCTATGATTTTACCTTTAACAACAACGCTGCTAGCCTCAACAACGCCTTCAACAACACCGGAGGAGCCGATAACTAAATGCTCAGCTTTAATATCACCGTCAATACGTCCATCGAGTTGCACTTCACCTTGGCTAACTAAAGAGCCCGTAATACGCACATCGTTAGAAATAATTGAGGGAGTATGACTCACTCGCTTGATTGATGAGTCCGTTTTTGCTTGTTTATTTTTACCAAACACGAGAAAGCGCCTTTGTTATTTTTAGTGGATTGACATGCTTGTCGTCTATTAATACTTCATAGTGTAAATGAGTACTTGTACTTCTTCCGGTACTGCCCATTAAACCAATGACATCGTGCTTTGCAACAACTTGGCCTTTTTTAACATTAACTTTGTTTAAGTGACCAAAGCGCGTTACAACGCCATTTTTATGTTCTAATTCAATAAAGTTACCATAACCACCATTGCGGCCAGCTCGGCGTACCGTTGCATCGGCAGGGGCAAAAATTTCTGTTTTATGCCAGCCAGCTAAATCAACGCCTTTATGAAATGCGCGTCTTTTATTCATGGGATCTTTTCGAAGCCCAAAGTTGCTCGAAATATAATATTTTGCGGCAGGTAAGGGTAATGTGTTCGGCAAGGCGGTTAAAAAGTTTTCTAGCTGATTTAAAACAAGCAACTTATCGGCAATGGCTAAAAATGTATTGGGTATTTTACTTTCATCAAGTATGTCCAGCGGGCCACCTTGCGCCGTTGTTTGTGCCGCTAAGGCGAGGTGCTGTGCAAGTGCATTTTCAAGACCTGTGTCTTGCAATATCTCTAAAATAGCGTCGTGGCGTTGATTAATTTGCGCAGCTAATAAGGTAAAATTAGTATCGTATTGTTCATTTAGTAAAGTATAGCGCTGCTCAAAACTGGTGGCGCTATTATGGGCATGTTTGTTTTGTGACTTGTCATCTTCGAGCGGCTCATGGAATTCGCTCTCACTCTCATTTATAGGGGAGGAGTCAAGCTCACCCTCTAATTTAATGGCGTCTTTGCTAATAGAAGCAGGCAATGATTCAATCATACCTTGTAATAAAGCTTGTTTTTGTTCTAGTTCAGCTAACTGTTCTTGTTGTAATGCATAGCGTTGCTGCTGCTGCTTTACTTTTTGTTGCCACTGCGCTTGCTTATCAAGTTGAGTTTGTTCGATATGAGATATTTGGTGTGTTTGCATATACACACGAATACTAGAGACACTCATCCACACAATAGCGGTGATAATAATAGCGAGTACAGAAACTTGTAACCATGGTGCCAAAACCACATGCTTTACTTCGCCATTTTGGCGAATAAGCAGCTGGCGAGCTGGGAAGTTTTTATGAAAAAAAGATTTTATGAATACAGACATGTCACATATTTACTGGCTATTAACGGATTCAAGATAGCAATTTCAACTAAAAAAGCCAGAAAAAAATTGTAACTATGGCTTAATTAATAAAAAAGGGCGGCTTATTCGGCCACCCTTTTTTACTAGTTTATTGATTTTACAATTATTTTGCTGGCAATACCGTACTCTCCACGCAGCCGAAGCCAATACGTGCAAAACCTTCTTTTTCACACCAGCCACGCATTATCACGTTGTCGCCGTCTTCTAAGAAGCTACGCTGTTCGCCGTTGCTTAAGGTAATTTTTTCTTTACCACCACGAGAAAGCTCAAGTAATGAACCGGCTTCTTCATGAGTTGGGCCTGATTGCGTTCCAGAGCCCAGCATGTCGCCTGGCATAAAGTTACAACCGTTTACCGTATGGTGAGTCACCATTTGTGCCACAGTCCAGTAAGAATGCTTAAAGCTAGATTTAGACACTTGTGTTGGATTGTAGCCTTCATCACGCATTTTTTGTGTTTGAATTTTAACATCCATTTGAATATCAAATGCGCCTTGATCACGGTTAGCCGTTGATTCTAAATATTCCAATGGTTGCGGATCATTTTCATCACGCGTCCAGCTTGTTCTAAATGGTGCAAGTGCTTCGGTAGTTACAATCCATGGTGACACGGTTGATGCAAAGTTTTTTGCTAAAAATGGACCAAGCGGTTGGTATTCCCATGCTTGTAAATCACGTGCTGACCAATCGTTGAAAACACAAAAGCCAAACACATGTTTTTCAGCATTTTCAATGGCAATAGCATCACCCTGCTCATTACCCTTACCCAAGTAAATACCCAGTTCAAGCTCGTAATCAAGACGCTTACACGGACCAAATGAAGGTACTTCTGCGTCTGGCGCTTTAGTTTGTCCTTTAGGGCGATGGAACTGCTGACCAGATACGCCAATAGATGACGAACGACCGTGATAACCAATCGGTACCCACTTGTAATTCGGTAGCAGTGGGTTATCAGGGCGGAATAAACTACCTACGGCCGTAGCATGATAAATCGAGGTGTAAAAGTCGGTGTAATCGCCAATGCGACACGGCAGAGCAAATTCAATCTCGCTTTGCGCAATAAGTGCGTGTGTAAGTTGTTCTTGATGCTCAGAACCTTCACGTAATGCTTTCGATAATGCTAAACGTAGGGCTGACCAATATTGCTCACCCAGACCCATAAACTCATTTAGTGTAGGTTTACTTGCTGCAGCAATGGCGACTTGAGCATCGCCACTAAAAATAGCGAGTTCATTTACTTTTGCTAAATCAATAACCTGATCGCCAATGGCAACCGCGCCTCGGAAAGCTTCGTTGCTATTTTTGCGACGTACTTCGGCAAAAGGTAGATTTTGGATAGGGAAGTCACATTGTGCATCATTCGCTGATGCAACCCAGCTAGTTAAATTTATATCATGGGTTTCGTTAATTAAACTCATTACATTTCCTTTGGTTTAGTTGGTCGCGCATATCAATTTATTAGATAAGAACATAGCACCAGCAAATTTTAAATATCTACTAGTTATATGGTGATGAAAAGCGCGATTTAAACACGCAAAGAGAGATAAGCTCTCTTAGTTACGATTAAACGACAAAAAGCAGCGAAATACGCTGCTTTTTAGAGTCATAATTTTAATTATAAAACGCCGCGGCGTTCTTGATCTCGCTCGATTGATTCGAACAGCGCTTGGAAGTTACCTTCACCAAAGCCACCATCGTCAACACGTTGAATCATCTCAATGAAGATAGGGCCAAATAAGTTTTTAGAGAAAATTTGCAATAAGTAGCAATCTTCGCTTTGGCTATCAACCAGGATTTGATGCTCACGAATCTTTTCTTTGTCTTCTTTAACCCATGGTACACGGTCAAAAATAGTATCGTAGTACTCAGGGATAATATCTAAAGTGGCGATAGTTGATTTATCTAACTTATCAAGTGAGCTCACTAAGTCATCAGTTAAAAAGGCTAAATGCTGTACACCTGGGCCATTGTATTCGCCTAGGTATTCATCAATTTGGTTATTGTCGTTACCTTTACCTTCATTGATTGGAATAGAGAAAGTGCCACAAGGTGATTTTAATGCATAAGAGAGTAAGGCTGTTTTTTGGCCTTTAATATCAAAGTAGCGCACTTCGGTAAAACCAAACACGTCTTTATAAAAGTTAGCCCATGTTTCCATTGTGCCTTTATAAACGTTGTTAGTTAAGTGGTCGATACGTAAGAACCCTTTATCATTAACGACGTTTTGCTCAGCTAAATCTTCAAAGTCGTTTGCGTAGATAGAGCCTTTATCGCCAAACTGTTCAATAAAGTATATTAAGCTGTCGCCAATGCCGTAAATGGCAGGGTACGGTAAGTCTTTATTTGCCGCATCAGTAGCAGGCTTAGCGCCACGCTCAACCGCTGCTTCAAACGCCGCTTGAGCGTTCTCTACGCGCCAACCCATAGAACAAATTGCTGGGCCATGATTTTTAGCAAATTCAGCTGAAAAACCATCGCGTTCATTATTTAGTAAAAAATGAATATCGTTTTGGTTGTAATAAACAATGTCTTTACCTTTAAATTTTTTTAACTTTGAAAAACCAAAATCGGTAAACACTTTATCCATGTAATCGGCATCGGGTGTTGCGTACTCGGTAAATTCAATACCAACCAAACCTAAAGGGTTATTTACTTCACTCATTATAATTACTCCCGCAATTAAGCACTGCGATTATTAGTTATCGTATTGCCTGCATGATTAACCAGATTGGTGTTTTGGGGAAGAGGGTGTTGTTATTTAGTAAATAGCGCGTGTGTAAATTTTACGAGACGGTTATCAAAGTATGTTGTTTATTTACATACGAGCAGGTGAAAGTAAAAATTAGGTAGCGAGATGAAAGTGCAGGTTTTCTTGTTAAGTTATTGATTATTAATATTTTAATTTAATTTATTTATATGTGTTTTTAGTTTTTTTGCGCTTAAAAAAGTGCGGTTTTTGTATTTTATTATTTACACTTTTAATGAGTTTGGTTAGCTGCGATATATATAAAATCAAAGAGTATTGATGGTTTGCTGCTATAAACTCGTTTGTGCACAGTGATGAGGTATAAATAATAAACGGCTGAATGTAAAAATTGTGTGGTTTAATCTAGCGGCCATAAAAATACCCCCTGCAGTTAACTACAGGAGGTATTTGATATCATTTATCAAAGCTCATAATTATGCGTGTGATAAATCTAAATTATTGTGTTGGTGCGGTTTGTTCTAAACCTTGTTTTTCCCATATTTTAGCTTTAAAACTCATCAGTACTAAGATGATACCTACACCGATACTAAATAAGGCAATTTGTAGGTAAAGGTTCGGGATTTCTTCAACATTGTTAGGATCAAAGTTACCAGCAAGTAATCCTGAAATAACGTTACCGATAGAGTATGTAAGTACGAATACCCCCATCATTTGACCAGTAAAGCGGCGAGGCGATAACTTACTTACAGCGCTCAATGCAACTGGGCTTAAACAAAGCTCACCCACTGTGTGTAAGAAATACGTAGTAACAAGCCAATAAGGTGCTACTTTTAAGCCTTCAGCGGCATAGTGTGCTGCCATAAACATTACTAAAAAGCCTGAAGCCATAATAACGAGGCCCAACGCACATTTTACGCTGTAAGTAGGCGAGACCATTTTTTTAGATAAATTAATCCAAAAAGCGGCAAAGAATGGTGATAGCGCAATAATGAACAATGAATTTAGAGATTGGAACCAGGTCGTTGGAATTTCAAATGTGCCAACCAGACGGTCTGTGTAGTCACGAGCAAACAGATTTAATGAAGAACCGGCTTGTTCAAAGCCAGACCAAAAACAGGCTGAAGCGACACAGACTAAAAATAGCGCCCACATTCTTTGTTTTTCAGCATCGGTTAGTTTGCCTTTGAAGTATATAAGGCCAAAGTAAACGAAAAAGATAACAGTAAATATAACTGCGGTGTACCCTGCAACAATCGATGGGTTAATGACAATAGCACCTGTCATCGCAGCAGCGGTAACACCGGCGGTCGCGATAACAAATGCAGCAATACCACCCCATGCGCGCGAAGTACCTTTAGGACTTAATGGGTTAGCAGGTAAGGCGCTGTGATCTGGTAAGTTTTTAAGTGTACGCTTGTATTGAATTAAACCAATACCCATACCAACAGCCGCGGCACCAAATGCCCAGTGCCAACCTACGTTTTCCATAAAGTAACCACACACGTAGTAACCAATTAAAGAACCTAAGTTAATACCCATGTAGTAAATAGCGAAACCACCATCACGGCGCTCATCTTCGTCAGTATAAAGCTGACCAACCATGGCACTTATATTAGGTTTAAGTAAACCAGTACCTGTTGCAACAAAGATCAAACCAATGAAAAATGAATATTCATGTGGCACGGCTAAGATAATATGGCCACACATGATAATAATACCGCCATACCATACTGCTTTTTGGCCACCAAACAATCTATCTGCTAACCAACCACCAGGTAAACCTAAAAAGTATACTGAACCTGTGTATAAGCCATAAATTGCAGCAGCAGAAGCAACGGTAAATCCTAGGCCTTCTTGTTGTAAACTTGCTGTCATAAATAATACGAGCATCGCTCGCATACCGTAGTAACTCATTCGTTCCCACATTTCTGTGAAAAACAGGGTTGAAAGTCCTTTAGGGTGACCAAACCAGCCACTGTCAGAATTTGAACTCATATTTACTTCCTAATTCATTATTGTTTTGATGACCTTGTGGTTTTTTATTTAGCTAAATTTTTACTCATAAAAAGTATAATAAATGCTCGATCATCAGTGTTTTTATGCAGCTAAGGTAATGGTTTGCTAAACGCAGCTATACGTTTAGGTAAGAGTCACACCCTTATCCTAGTTACAATTGCGCCTAAGTATACATAGACCTTTGTGCGAGGGGAAGCGTTGAGCGCGCTATCATACATCGGTTATGTAATTGTTAAATACCAGTGTGTGAACCCCTATTTGCTGCAGTAAACACCTAAACTTATCAAAAAATATCTTTAACATCATAGGTAACATTGTCATACCAACGTTATCTTTAACACTGTTTAAATACAGCTTGAAAAATAAATAAAAGCTTTGTTTTACGGGTAGTTACAGCTACTAAATTTTTAATAATAGTTAACCTTTACTACTTTAATTTAATAATCACCACTTAGATTAAACATGAGCGAATATTGGCGTATGGACAGTAATGATTCGCTCATTGCAGCATATAATTTATACAAGGCCAGCTTGACTAAATTGAGTTGCAATAACCCCGACTTTTAGTGAACAGCCAAGCTTGAATGCGTTAAGTGCTTGAAAAAGCCCTCTAGTTAGTAAAAAAACATTTTTTCGTCCAAATTTCTTTACAATAAACTATGCTCGTAAACAGAGTTAGCGTATTATTCACGCCAACTAGTTTTTCCTTACCTGAGGGTGTATGCGTTTAGATATTCACTGTGCAGACCGAGTTGGTATTGCTCAAGAGATTCTTAATATTTTAGTTAGCTACAATGTTGACTTAAAGGGGATTGAAGTCGACTCAGTAAATTGTCGTATGTATGTGAGTTTTCCTGAGATTGAATTTGAACAATTTCAAAAAATCATGCCGTCTATTCGCTTAATCGATGGTGTACATGATGTACGCACAACCGCGTTTTTACCGTCTGAACGTGAGCACAACGAACTTAACACCTTATTAAGAGCACTTCCTGATGGCGTTATATCTATTGATGCTAAAGGGTGGGTGCGCCTGTGTAACGACGCAGCCTGCAAAGATTTACAACTCACAGAAAAAGAAGTCACCGGTGCTAATATTAATAATTTGCTCAAAGGCTTTAACTTTACGCGTTGGTTAGAGGGCAAAGAAGTACTGGGGCAAACCACGCGTGTTGAAGTAGCAGGTGAAGATTTTATTGCTGATATTCTGCCTATTGCGGTCCCTCAAGGCAGCGAAGGCGATGTGTTAGCGGGCGCGGTAATTAATATAAAATCGCAAAGCCGTTTAGGTCAGCAAGTGAGTGCTTTTAGGCGTTATGGCCAAGAAAGCTTCGCGACTATTCATAACTTTAGCACGGCGATGCGCCGTGTGGTTCGCGAAGCGCGAAAAATGGCGCAACTTGAAGCTCCCATTCTTATTACGGGTGAAACGGGGACGGGTAAAGAGTTGCTAGCACGAGCTTGTCACTATGCATCTAACCGCTCAGTAAAACCATTTATTGCTTTATCGTGTGCCTCGTTACCAGATGATGTTGCTGAGTCCGAACTATTCGGTTATGCCGGGTATGAAGAAAACGCAGCGCCTAAACGTGGTGTACTCGAACAAGCGGATGGTGGAACGGTATTTTTAGATGAAGTAGGTGAAATGTCGACGCAGCTACAAACTAAATTGCTACGTTTTTTACAAGACGGTACATTTAGAAAAGTTGGCGACGAAAACGAAGTTAAAGTGAACGTGCGTATTATTGCTGCCACGCAAAAAGATTTACCAGCAATGGTTCAAGAGGGCGTATTTAGAGAAGATTTATACTACCGAATTAATGTATTAACACTGGAAATTGCGCCGCTTAGAGATCGTAAAGCGGATGTTGGGCCACTTGCTGAACACTTTATTCAAAAATATGCGCAGCAAAATGGCCATACAGTCCCCGAGTTATCTGAAGAATGTTTAACGTTTTTACAAGATTACCCATGGCCTGGCAATGTACGCCAATTAGAAAACGCGATTTACCGTGCGGTATCGTTGTTAGAAGACAGTGAACTGCGCGTTGAACATTTACAGTTACCTACGTTTACCCATGATTTAGGCTATTTAGAGTCTGATTTTGAGGGCTCGCTTGATCAAGCGGTTAAGCGTTTTGAAGCCACCTTACTGCGTAAGCTTTATCCTGCCTATCCTAGCTCTCGTCAGTTAGCTAAACGCTTGGGACTGAGTCATACTGCTGTGGCTAATAAATTGCGTGATTACGGCATTAACCGCAAAACGGTTAAAGTTTAAAGATAGATACCCAAATATTCTCATTTAGTGATTGATTCCTTGGTTTAAAAACAACCAAAGGAGTCAATCGCTATGATACACTGATAAAAACTCAACTGGTAAGACCTCTACTGTGAACTTATATTTTAGACTACTGCTGTTATTTTTTAAAATTAAACGTAATCGTGACTATCAATCGTTGTTAGATACGGTTGATATAGACTACAAAGCATTACCAAGTGACTGCGATATTAATTTGCATTTAACCAATTCACGCTATTTGGCGATGATGGATTTATCGCGTACCTGGATGACTGAACGGGTTGGTTTGCTTAAGCAAATAATGAAACGTCGTTGGTTTCCTATTGTTAATGCGACAGCTATTACCTACATCCGCGATATTAAGCCAATGCAACGTTTTACTATTAGTACGCGTTTGGTTGGCTGGGATCATAAATACTTTTACATTGAACAAAAGTTTCATTCTGAGCGGGGCTTACATGCCATTGCTTATGTGCGCGGCGTGTTTAAAAGTAAGAAAGGGGTGGTCAGTGTTGAGCATATGCTCGAGGTTGCAGGCTTTGACGGGGTTGCCCCCATTTTACCGGCTGAAATAATTCACTGGAAAGAAATGCTTGAGCAAAAAAAAGTAAATAACTTACCTCGCTAAACACAGGCAAAAAAAAAGGCCTAACGGCCTTTTTAACACACACATAAACGTTATTAAAACGAGTATTTAAGACCAAACATGGCAACAACAGGGTCAAGTGACACGGTTGATGTTAATGCTTTTGCGCCATTAGCATAAACAGTCGCATCAGTATCAATATCCATGATTGATACCATAGCGTGTAGGCCCCATTTTTCATCAATCTTGTAGTTAGCACCTACTTGAGCAACAAAACCAAATGAATCATCTAGTTTTACTTCTACATCGTTAGTTCCTAACGTTGCTTTAAGTGCTGCAGAAGGCTGTTCGTCAAAGAACGTCGTATAGTTAATTCCCACACCTACAAACGGACGAAGTGCATAGCTGCTATCTAAAAAGTGGTATTGTGCAACCAGTGATGGTGGTAAATGTTTAATATCAGCAATTTTATTACCAGCTAAACCACCAGTACCTTCTACATCATGAGAAAACGGCGTTGCTGCAATAAGCTCTAATACCCATTGGTCGTTAAATGCGTAATCTACAGTAATACCTAACTGAGTATCTGAGTCGCCTTTTAAGCCTAGAGTAGGTGCTTCGTTAATTTTTGAACCATCGTTATCTGGATTAACATTAATTGCGCCAACATTAACACTAAAGTTAGCGTGTGCTGCAGGAGAAAGAGCCAGTAAAGAAGTAAGTATTGCAATGCTTAGTTTAGTTTTCATGTTGTTCTCCGTGAACTACTGTGTGACTATTTGTTGATTGAGGCTATTATTGCTCGAGGTTAAAAATAAAAACCTGTTCTAGATCAAAGTTTCAAAAGCGGATGAGTAAAGAGCCTCTATTTATTGATTTAGATTAAACTTTTACTTAATTAGTGCTTAAAAATTATTGACTGATCACTTAAATACAAGCCGCAAACGAAGTATTCATAATATAATCAGCTAGTTTTGTTAAACTAAGGCTATGTTCACGGTTTAATAAAAGAAAGCGACCTCATGACTCCCTCTGGTCAACTATTTCTTCAAGGCTCCATTGCTAAAGCGCTGTTGAAATTAGGTATTCCTATTATCCTCATTAATATATTGCAGTCGGCTTATCAGCTTACGGATGCATTTTGGGTTGGGCGATTAGGAGCAACCCAAGTCGCTGCAGTGTCTATTAGTACCCCGATCACTTTTTTAGTCATTGCTATAGGCTCTGGGCTTGCAATGGCCGGTGCTATTTTATCGGCGCAATACATGGGCGCAGGTCAGCAAGATAAAGTGAACCATGTTGCAGCGCAAACGGTGTTAATGGTTGCATTTACCGCCTTAGTGTTAGGGCTACTTGGTTATGTACTTTCCCCATACTTTTTAAAACTGCTAGGCGTTGAGCAGGCGGTTTACAGTGATGCGCTTAAGTTTATGCATGTGTCCTTTATTGGCGTTATTTTTGTGTTTATTTACGCCATGTTCCAATCACTAATGCGGGGCATTGGGCAAACTAAAGTACCTTTAATCATAGTTAGCACCACCGTGTTACTTAATTTTATTCTCGATCCGCTATTTATTTTTGGTTATGGCCGTTTTGAAGGGCTTGGCGTTATGGGCGCTGCGCTGGCGACTTTGGTTACACAAAGTTTAGCGGCGCTGGCGGGAATTATTATATTTTTACGCGGTCGCCATGGTATTCAATTACAGCTAAAAAGCTTCTATCCCGATTGGCAATATATGAAACGGGCTTTTTTCTTAGGAGCGTCTGGCTCTATTGAATTATCAACACGTGCTTTTGGCTTGATCATCATGTCATTTTTAGTGGCAAGCTTTGGAACCGTTACCATTGCGGCTTATGGCGTGGGCTCTAATATTTTGCAAATGGTGATGATCCCTGCCATGGGTTTATCAATGGCGGTATCAACCTTGGTGGGGCAAAATATGGGCGCCGGCAATATTAAACGGGCTGAGCAAATAACGAAGCTTGCCAGTATGTGGGGATTAATAGGCCTTTCTTTTGTTGGGGGCATTGCTTACTTGTATGCTGATACGCTGGTGGCATTTTTTATTCCCGAAGATAACAGTGTAATAAATAAAGGCGCGCAGTTTGTTCAAGTGATGTGTTTAAGCTGGGGGGGAATTGGTGTTCAGCTTTGTATTGTTGCTGCTTTTCGTGCCTCTGGGAATATGCTTAATGCCATGATTATCGCGTTATTATCACAATGCGTGGTGCAGTTTCCTGCCGCTTATATTCTTTCTAATCACACTTTGCTTGGCGATCAGGGAATATGGTATTCGTTTGCAATTACGAACATAACCATCGCACTGATAGCGTTCGCTTGGTTTATGCGTGGCGCATGGAAAAAAACCAGATTAACCAAAGAAGATAAACACATTGTGCAGGTGACACGAGAAACATTAATAGAAGAGGGCACACGTTAGCCTGTACTTTCATAATGCGGTCATAAAAAGTCGTTGTAATAAATACACTGCTAAAACGAGGTGTGTTTATTATGACAAAAGCTATCAACAAAAAAGTACCCGCGCCGTACTTAACTATTGCACAGTTAAAAACGCTCAGTCACTTACAAACGCTGATCCAATTTAAGTCAATTACGCCTAATTCCGCTGGTGGTATTGAGTGGCTGGCACATCAGCTAACTGATTTAGGTTTTAGCATTGAGCAGTTTAGTGCCCATAATGTCACTAATTTAATTGCTAAAATATCTTTTGGAGCAGGCCCTGTGGTGGCATTTTCTGGTCATATTGATGTGGTCCCTGCTGCGCAAGGTGGCTGGTTAGCTGATCCGTTTGATGGAAAAATAATTAATGATGCGATTTATGGGCGTGGTGCCGCCGATATGAAAGGAGGCATTGCAGCCATGCTTAGCGCAACGCAGTCGCTAATACATAGTGCGCAGCAAAAGCAGGGCACCTTGTATTGGTTGATCACCTCTGATGAAGAAGGTGAGGCAGAGCATGGCTCAGTGTTGATTGCGAAACGCCTAGCACAACAAGGTGTTGTACTTGATGGCTGTATTGTTGGTGAGCCTACAAGTCATTTGCAAGTGGGCGACACCATAAAAAATGGCCGACGTGGCGCGCTGTCAGCACGTTTAACCATTCAAGGAAAAGCAGGACACGTGGCCTATCCTGAAAATACCATCAATGCTGCGCATATCAGCGCTGAAGTAGTGAATAGATTAACCCAAATTGATTGGCTTTTAGATGAGCCAAGCTCAAAAACAAGCTTGCAAGTTACCGGTATTAATATTGATAACGTGCTTGATAATTTAGTGCCTGCTCAATGTGATATTACGTTTAATATTCGCTACAGCCATGGGTATAAAAGTACAGATGTGAAACAGCTGGTACTTACTGCACTGAATGATTTAAACGAATATTTAACGGTGCAATGGGAGCGCCCATGTGAGCCTTATTATACAAGCCATAGGGCAGAGCGCTGCTTACTCGCCCAGCTAGAGCAGGCAATATTTAACGTGACCGGAAGCTATCCAGTACTTAGTACCAGCGGCGGGACTTCAGATGGGCGGTTTTTTGCAAGTAAAAACACGCAAGTGATAGAGTGCGGGGTTTTAAACCAGACCATTCATCAAGTTAATGAACATGTGCCCATTAGCGACTTGTTACAAATAGAGAAAATATACACCCAACTATTAGTACATATATTTACTCAGTCTAATAATCAGGGGATTTGATAAATATGAAATTGCCTAAGTTTAAGTATTTAAGTTTAAGCGCCCAAGCTTAGGCGCTTAAGTTAATATTTTAACGGCAAAGCTTAGTTTATTGAGGCGGTGTCTTGCGCTCCCAAATAGCGTTTTGCTTTACTCGGTTTTACTTTCTTAAGGTCGACCAATACCAATCCATCAATACAATTATTAAATTGCGGATCAATACTAAAACTTAAAAACGTTACCCCATTTGGCTCACATAGCTCGGTGTATTGTTTAAATAGTGTGGGTACATGGGTGCCCATATTAGCCAGTATGTGTTTAAGTTCTACAAAGTCTTCTTTGATGTTGTTACCCATAAACAAATTAGTGCATTGAATCTGCTGCTCACGGGTATGACGAAAAGCATTGTTAGGCGTTGCGAGTGACTTTTCAGAGCCATAATAGTGCTGATAGTAATGCACCAGTAAGGATTTTGCTTGCTCTGGCAGTGCGTTTGACACACTCACTGCACCAAATAAGTAACGATACTGGGGGTAGCGATTAATAAAAGCACCAATGCCATACCATAAATAGTCGAGGCTTTTTCTGCCCCAGTATTTGGGTTGTACAAAACTACGGCCTAATTCTATGCCTTGCTTGAAGTATGGCGTCATCTCTTGGGTATAATTAAATAAGCTATCGGTATAAAGCCCACGTTGAGAGTGCTGTTCAATCACATCCTGCGCGCAGGCTAATCTGTAAGCGCCAACTAGTTCGAGTGATTGTGCATCCCATAAGACTAAGTGTTGATAATGCATGTCGTATTTGTCTATATCACGGCGATTGCCACTGCCTTCACCTACTGCACGAAAGGCAATTTCCCGTAAGCGACCCAGTTCACGAAATAACGGTGAGCTGCCTTGGTATTGGTATAAATAAATAACCATGCCATCACTGGTTTTACCTAAATGTTCACAGCTTTCGATGGCTTTTTTTAATTCTTTTTTACACTCTGGTGAGGCAATAGGGGCATGAGTTTTTAGTGGCAGTGTTTTTTTAGTGGTTAAACGGTACAGCTGTTTTCGTATAAGCTCGACCACTTCCTTGTCTTTTAAATCGGGTATTAAATAAGATTCAGGAGCAATGGAGGCGCCTATTTCAAATTCGAGCGATTTTTGGCGCTGTTTAAACATTTCTTTGACTAGTAATAAACTGGCAAGCGGTTTATATAGCATAGAGGCACCGTAAAAAAGCGGGCTGTTTCTGGCTTTTATATGTATGGGTAAAATTGGGCTATTGGCTTTTTTAGCGATACGTAAAAACCCGCTGTTCCATTTACAGTCTTTGATCCCTGTTGGTCGAAGTCGAGAAACTTCACCCGCAGGGAAAATAAGTAATGCTCCTTCATTTTTTAAATGCTGGTGGATATTACTAAGCTCTTGTTTTTTACTTTGCCCCGACAAATTATCAACGGGTAGTAATAATGAATGCATTGCATCAACGGTCATTAGCATTCGGTTAGCCACGACTTTTAAATCGGCACGCACCGTCGATAACACATTAATTAATGCAAGCGCATCTAAGGATCCAATTGGATGATTAGCAATAATGACAATTTTCCCTTCACTGGGAATATTTTCTATTTGTTTTGCTTTGTATCGAGTGTCAAAATCAAGTTCATCAAGTACTTGCTCGACAAATTCTATTCCTTGAAGATGGGGATAAGTTGTTGCAAAGTTTGTAAACTCTTGTTCATGTAATAAGTAGCTAAGGCTCTTTTTTACCAGTTTTTTTATTTTAAATGAGTTAGTTAACTGTGGTAAGTTAGTCGCAATTACTTTATCTACACTGATCATACGCACCTCTTTTTTATACTAGGCTAAAGCCAATATGTTTAGCTTAGAGTGCGGATATGACAATACGCGGTCAGTTGTGTGACTTTTTAAAACCGTTTACATACTATTGAATTGAACCATATCAGTACTACTATTCAGGGTTACTTTTTAAGGAATCATCATGTCAGTTTTGGTGGCTATAACAGGCCGAGACAACACAAAATTAATAGCAAAAATGCAATCACGATTGCCTAGTATTCGAATTGAAGAACTTAATGATTGCCAAAATTTAGAGAGTGTAGAGTTCGTTTTAGCGTGGAATGCGCCTGCATCACTGTGGCCCACGTTACCAAACCTAAAGGCTGTGTCATCATTTGGCGCAGGCGTTGATAGCATTGATTTAAGTTTATTACCTGCGGATGTAGAGGTCGTGCGTATTGTTGATAAACAGTTAGCCAACGATATGGCTGAATACGTACTTACCCATGTATTAGCACAAAAATTGCGATTAAAAGAATATGCAATAAAGCAACAGCAAAGTATATGGAAACCTAAAAGAGCGCATAAACATAATCAAGTAAGCATTTTAGGGTTTGGCGAACTAGGTCAAGCATGTGCACATAGGCTGGTTAATAACGGTTTTAACGTAAATGCTTGGAGCCGAAGCCCTAAAACATCAAACATTGCGACACTCTATCATGGTGATGACGGCTTAACACAGATGCTTGCGCAAACCGATTATTTAGTATGTTTATTACCGCTTACCAGCAGTACCCAAGGCATTATTAATAAACAGTTACTTGAGCAACTGCCTGAACATGCTGTGGTGATTAATGTGGCCAGAGGTGGGCATATAGTAGAAGCTGATTTACTTGATGCACTTAACAATACACGTATACGCGCAGCAACGCTTGATGTGTTTGCCAGTGAACCACTGCCAAGCGAACACCCTTATTGGTTGCATCCAGGTATTACTTTAACACCGCACTGTGCTGCGTTGTCAGATCTGGATAGTGTTATTGAACAAATAGCAGAAAACATTTTGCGTTTAAAAGCGAAACAGCCATTAATAAATTGCATTGATAAGCAGCAAGGTTATTAATTGGCAGTTGTTGGCCTTCAAGGATTAAAATTTGTTTAATTTTTAACAGAAACAGCTTGTTAACATTTGTAATTTTTATTATTGTTAAAAACAGTTCTAACAATAATAAAAAAATAGGATGAATTATGAAACCCAATCAAGGGGGCGCAAAAATTAGCATCGTGGTTGTATCTATCATTATATTAGGAATATCTGCCTGGTTTAATCAAGCCAATGCGGCAGCGCTGCTGATCTGACCCTTATTTTCACAGCAAGATTTAGCTACGCTTGCTGTGTATTTCTCTATTTTGATGCTTTTTATCATCACTTTTCTTCAATAAAACATACGTCGCACCACTTCCTCCATGCTGCCTAAGTGCAGTATGAAACGCTAAAACGCATGGAATTGTTTGTAACCACTGATTTACGTAACTTTTTAATATCCCTGGCTTGGTTTTATTTTTAATACCTATGCCATGGCGAACGAGTACCATTCTTATATTTCGCTGATGGCAGTCTTGAACAAAGGCTAATAATGATGCGTGTGCATTTTTTAAAAGTTGCCCATGTAAATCAAGCGTCGCATCAAGCTGATATTTCGCTAATCTTACATTTTTAAAAACCGCGCTTTGTACGCCCTCTTTTTTAAAGCTTAATATGGCAAATGGATCGAGTAATTCAAGTGGTTCATCCAACGGATTGAACTGTTCAGAGACTAAATCTGATTGTGCTGCTTTATTTTTTTCTTGCTGGGCGATGACCGCTTTATGGTTTTTAGGTGGTAAGGTCACAGTGTCATGCGTTATGGGGGTAACATCTTCCATAGAAGATAAGAATAAATCGAAATCTGACAATGGCATGGGCTTATCTCAAATTAGGCAAGGGTCTGTTGACCTTTGCGGATTAAAATTTGTTCAAAATAGAGGCGGTTTAATCGCGGCGCGAGGTTTGTAACCTAGTGGGCTAAGTAAAAACCGAGCAACAAAGAGTAAATCGCCCCTAGGTAGAACCCAAAGGGCAGCGCCTGTTTGGCATTGATGCTGCGTTATCACCTATCTATGGGGAATACCACACCACATAGGCTCTGCCTTGCCTAAATACCAAACAGACTGCTGCAAATTTAACCTTGAAAGGTCAACAGACCCTGTTACGAGATAAATTTTAACTTAGTTCAAACCCAGACCCAAGATTTTTAACAGTGAGATATAAAAATGCCCAGAAAAACTGGGCTATAAAATATTCTAAGGGGAAGTAATTAATGCTGAGATACGCTAAATTGCCCAAACGTATAAACTTTGAACAAGTAAAATGTGTTGATCAACACTAAACTCATATTTGAAATAATACTCGACGACATAAGATCTAAGCTAAATGATAGGAATAACAAACCACACGCACTAATCGCAGCAACGCGAAGCAGTGTCAGTTGGTTGATAAAGAATGCACCTAAACCTAGTGCAAGTAGTAATGTATTTAAAAGCCAATCTAGCTCGTTTAGCATGGTCGTTTCAATAGTTCAGTTGTTGAAAAAAGGAGCGCCATTATGTTGATCTTTTGCACAGCTTTCAACCAAGTAATTTTAAATTTTCAGATTAGTTTTTTTAATGCTAAAGGTAGGTCATTAATACCGAAAATAATCCCTCTTCAGCAATAACATGATATTTTTGGCAGCTTTGTGGTTGCTGAAGATCTACACAGAGGTATAGTGTTCTGCGATGCTTATCTAGTCTAGGGTGCAGCGTTGAATCCAGTAGCTTTGGTTTATTGGCAAATAGCCCTGGCCAATAAATACTTTTGCTAACCATGGCTGATTTTTTATAGGTGAGTAAACTAGGCTTTGGCGCTAAAACAAATATAAGTAATAATATCGTGAAAATAAAAAATGCGGTTAGTTTGGCGCCACGTTTTACACCTACTGCGCGCGGGTTTGATTGTGAGCCAAGGTTTGCAGGCTTGTTACTAAGTATTGGTTTAACATAGGCCGCTTTATTTTTTTTGCGACGACTCTTTTTTGTATTTTTCGACATAAAGCAAATCTGGCCTTTTTGGCTTAGCTCTCTATAATAAAGTAAATATTTGTATTTTAAGCAAATCACCAATTTCGCAGACACGGCTTTTAGCCTATAAGGATTATATATGAATACGCAGCTATCTATTTTAATAGTTGATGATGTTAGCACGGTGCGTAGCTTTCTAAGTCAAACATTGATGCATTTAGGGATAGAGAATGTAAAAGAAGCGTCTACGGCCGCGCAGTGCATAAGTGAATGCCGTGCAGCAAACTTTAACATTATATTTTTAGATATAGAGCTACCTGACGGCGATGGTAAAGAGCTTATTGCGCAGATAAATGAGTTATCACCAGAGACAAACGTGGTGATGGTGTCGGCGCATTCAGGCGTTGAAAATGTGAAGGATGCAATAGATAGAGGGGCAAAAGGATTTGTGGTTAAGCCTTTTTCTCCGAAGAAAATTGCGGCGATGCTGAAAAAGTTTTATCCAGAGCTCGATAACGTTTAAAAAGCGTATTTATTTTGGGCAAAAAAAAACCGGCAAAAGCCGGTTTTTTTAATCTTGCAAAAACAAATTATAGCGCTTTAATTTTAGCAGCTAAACGGCTCTTATGACGAGCAGCTTTGTTTTTGTGGATTAGACCCTTAGTTGCGTAACGGTCTAGGATAGGTGTAGCAACAGAAAAAGCTTGCTGTGCAGCTTCTTTATCGCCAGCTTCAATAGCTACGATTACTTTTTTGAAGTAAGTACGCATCATTGAACGACGGCTTGCGTTGTGCTGACGGTTTTTTTCGCTTGTGATAGCGCGTTTTTTTGCAGACTTGATGTTAGCCAAGGTTTGCTCCTAACAATCTTAAATAAAGCTTAAATTAAAGGCCGTGGAATATGCCTGTTTTTATCATGAATGTCAATTTAATTTTAACAATCCAAGAAAAACTGCTCCTTATAACGAACATCAATTTGCCGCTTTAGCAGTTAATGCCGCTATTGTAACAAAGCAAGGGGTTCGAGCCTAGTGCTTTAAAGCGATTTATAAAAAAGACTATGGCATAATTAACTTAATTGCTGATTTTTAATATGGATTTATAGTGTCAAAAGGTTTGTTTCGTTCCGGGATGATTGTAAGTGCAATGACAATGATCTCGCGTATTTTAGGGCTAGTACGAGATGCCGTCGTAGCTAACTTGTTGGGGGCAGGGGCTGCTGCCGATGTGTTTTTATTTGCAAACCGTATTCCTAATTTTTTACGCCGTTTATTTGCTGAAGGGGCTTTTGCACAGGCGTTTGTACCGGTATTAAGTGAAATTAAACAGCAGCAAGGCGATGAGAAGGTCAGAATATTTGTTGCCCAAGCCGCCGGCACGTTAGGCACTATTTTACTGATAGTGACGCTCTTTGGTGTGATAGCGTCACCTGTTATTGCTGCTTTATTCGGCACTGGTTGGTTTATTGATTGGTGGCAAGGTGGCCCTGACGCAGAAAAGTTTGAGCTTGCCAGTTCACTATTAAAGCTGACCTTTCCTTATTTATTTTTTGTAAGCTTAGTGGCGCTTAGTGGCGCAGTAATGAATGTGTACAACCGTTTTGCAGTTGCCGCATTTACTCCTGTATTACTTAATGTTTCTATTATTGGTTGTGCCATTTTATTGCATGACCAATTTTCTGTTGGTGCATATGCATTAGCAATAGGCGTATTTTTAGGGGGCGTGGTACAGCTATTATTTCAACTGCCGTTTTTATATAAAGCAAAAATGTTGGCCCGCCCGCGATGGGGTTGGCAAGACGAAAATGTTAAAAAAGTACGTAAATTAATGCTCCCAGCGTTATTTGGTGTATCAATTAGTCAAATTAACTTATTACTCGATACGGTAATAGCTTCATTATTGATGACAGGCTCTATCGCTTGGCTGTATTACTCAGATAGACTGATTGAATTCCCACTTGGTTTATTTGGTATTGGTATTGCGACGGTTATTTTACCTGCGCTATCAAAATTACACAGCAGTAAAAAAAGTAGCGACTTTCAACATACCCTAGATTGGGGAGTGCGATTTGTTATTTTTTTAGGGCTCCCGGCCATGATAGGGTTGATGATTATTAGCCCGTTGATTATTACCGTGCTGTTTGATCACGGTGCGTTTAAAGAGGCTGGCATTGATCACGTTAAGGCAGTGAGCTTAGGGGTGGTTGCCTACTCGGTGGGATTAGTCAGTTTTATGTTAATTAAAGTGTTGGCGCCTGGGTTTTATTCTCGCCAAGATACGAAAACACCGGTGCGCATTGGTATTGTCACTTTGGTGCTTAACATGGTGTTTAATATTATGCTGGCGCCCTTTATTGGCTATTTAGGCTTAGCCCTGGCAACCTCTATGTCGGCTAGTTGTAATGCCTACTTACTGTACCGACAGCTTAAAAAAGAGAATGTTTATCAGTTTTCCAGCATGAGTGGCTACTTCACTTTGAAGTGTTTGTTGGCAAGTATAACAATGGGCGCATTGGTTTGGTTTACTAGTAGGCAATATGACTGGGTTAGTTGGCACTTTAGCGAACAAGTTATGTTATTGGTTGTGTTATTAATTATTGCGATTGTTAGTTACTTTTTTATGTTGTTTTTGATGGGTGTTAGACTAAATACGATAAAAAGTGTAGCAATTACTGAATCAAATTAAAAAAAAGATTATAATCGGACACTCTGCGGCCCGAGGTCGCATTTTATCGCTCGCTGAAAAAGGCATTAGGTGGCATGGAGTTAATTAGAGGTATACACAATATACGCCCACAACACTTTGGTTGTGTGCTGACCATTGGTAATTTTGATGGTGTTCATTTGGGTCATGCTGCCGTATTAAAAGGGCTTTTAGCTGATGCAAAAGAAAATAATTTACCCAGCACCGTAATGTTATTTGAGCCTCAGCCACAAGAGTTTTTTGCAAAAAATAACGCTCCGGCTAGGCTGACTCGACTGCGTGATAAACTACGCCTATTGAGTAACTTAGGAATTGAACGCGTTATTTGTATTAGCTTTAATCAGGCTTTTGCAAACATGCATGCTGAGCAGTTTGTTAGCGATATTTTAATTAAAAAGCTGGGCGTTAAAGCATTAACGGTTGGTGATGATTTTAGGTTTGGTAAACAGCGCCAAGGTAACTTTAGTCTATTGGCAACTATGGGCACCCAAGCGGGAATGAGTGTTAAAAGCACTGCCAGCTTTAGGCAATTAAATGCTAGAGTAAGCAGCACCTTGATACGAGAGGCGCTTGCAGAAGGTGACCTAGTTAGTGCAAAAGTTATGCTTGGGCATAATTATGCAATATCTGGACGTGTTATTCATGGCTGGAAAAAAGGCCGCGAACTGGGTTTTAGAACGGCAAATATTGCGCTAAAACGTCAAGTTTGTCCGGTCAATGGTGTATTTGCGGTTCAAGTGATGATCGCAGGAAAGCAAGTTTTTGGGGTGGCTAACATTGGAAACAAACCCACGTTTAATGGAACTCGTGCCTTATTAGAAGTTCATCTTTTTGATTTTGCACAAGATATTTATGGACAATTTATGCATGTGGAGTTGATTGAAAAACTCCGCAACGAGAAAAAATTCGAGACATTAACACAACTGACGGCACAAATAGCAACCGATGTTGCCGCCGCTAAGCAGTGTTTTGGTTTAAATTAGGTAGCCGATAGAGACGGAAAGTAGGATTAATGAGCGACTACAAACATACTTTGAATTTACCGGAAACAATGTTTCCAATGCGTGGCAATTTGGCACAACGTGAACCAAAAATGCTTAAAGCATGGTATGAAGACGACCTGTATGGTCAAATTCGCAGCGCAAAGAAAGGTAAAAAAACTTTCATTTTGCATGACGGCCCTCCGTATGCAAACGGCGATATCCATTTAGGCCATTCAGTAAATAAAATATTAAAAGATATTATTGTTAAGTCTAAAACCTTATCAGACTTCGATGCGCCATACGTACCGGGTTGGGACTGTCATGGTTTACCAATCGAGTTAATGGTTGAGAAAAAAGTCGGTAAACCCGGTGTTAAGGTAACTGCTGCAGAATTTCGCGAAAAATGTCGTGCCTATGCTAAAAAGCAAGTGGAAGGTCAAAAAGTAGACTTTAAACGTTTAGGCGTTTTTGGTGATTGGGATAAGCCTTACCTAACCATGAACTTTGACTTTGAAGCCAATGCAATTCGTGTACTAGGTCGCATTATAAAAAATGGCCATCTACATAAAGGCGCAAAACCTGTGCATTGGTGTACAGATTGTGGCTCTGCATTAGCAGAAGCAGAAGTTGAATACCAAGATAAACAATCGCCAGCTATCGATGTACGTTTTACTTTTGCTGATCAAGACGCAGTAGTAAATGCGTTTAACTTAGCTGATGGTCATCAAGGCACTGGCAGTGTAGGGACTGTTATTTGGACTACGACACCGTGGACTTTGCCAGCTAACCGTGCGGTTGCTGTGCATGCTGATTTAGAATACGCGCTAGTACAAGTAGACGATGAAGGTGCTCAGCAGCGTCTGATTTTAGGTTCTGAGCTTGTTAAAGATGCGATGGATCGTTTTGGCTTTAACCACTTCCATATCCTTGGCTATGTTAAAGGTGCAGCACTTGAAAACTTAAACGTTGCACACCCATTTTATGACTTTAACGTACCGGTTATTGTAGCTGAACACGTAACCACAGATTCTGGTACGGGTGTTGTACATACTGCACCTGGTCATGGTCAAGAAGATTTCGTGGCAGGCCTTGAGTATAATCTTGAAGTAGCTAACCCAGTTGGCGCAAACGGAGTGTACTTACCTGACACTGAATTATTTGCCGGTCAACATGTGTTTAAAGCCAATGCGAGTGTAATTGAGGTATTAAAAGAAAATAATGCCTTAATGCATCATCATGCATTAACTCATAGCTACCCACATTGTTGGCGCCATAAAACGCCTATTATCTTCCGTGCCACACCACAATGGTTTGTTAGCATGGATCAGGCTAACTTACGCAAAGATTCACTGGCTGAAATTAAAAATACTCAATGGTTACCTGAATGGGGCGAAAGCCGTATTGCCAACATGGTTGAAGGCCGCCCTGATTGGTGTATTTCGCGTCAACGTACGTGGGGTGTACCTATTGCATTGTTTGTTGATAAAGACACGGGTGCATTACACCCAAATACTCAAGAGCTGATTGAACAAGCTGCAGTACTTGTCGAAAAATCAGGTATTCAAGCATGGTATGACCTAGAGCCTGCTACTTTGCTAGGTGAAGAAGACGCTAAACAGTACATGAAAGTACAAGACACGCTAGATGTGTGGTTTGACTCAGGTGTGACTCATGCCTGTGTTGTTGATGCGCGTGAAGATTTAGTTGGTCCTGCAGATTTATACCTTGAAGGTTCTGATCAACACCGTGGTTGGTTTATGTCATCAATGATGACTTCAGTGGCAATTAATGGTCATGCACCATACAAGCAAGTGCTTACGCATGGCTTTACGGTTGATGAAAACGGCCGCAAAATGTCTAAGTCATTAGGCAATGTTATTTCGCCACAAAATGTGATGAATAAACTGGGCGCTGATATTTTACGTTTATGGGTAGCATCAACTGATTACACAGCAGAAATGACCGTATCCGATGAAATATTCAAACGTTCGGCAGATCGTTACCGTCGTATTCGTAACACCAGCCGTTACTTACTTGCTAACCTAAGTGGTTTTGATCCAAAAACGGATCAAGTTGCTGTTGATGATATGGTTGAGCTTGATAAGTGGATTGTAGGGCGCGCAGCACAGTTACAAGATGATATTTTAGCGGCTTACGATAGCTACCAAATGCTATTAGTAACGCAAAAGCTAATGAACTTCTGTACCGGTGAGCTTGGTTCGTTCTACTTAGACGTTATAAAAGACCGTCAGTACACGGCAAAAAGCGACAGCCATGCACGTCGTTCTTGTCAAACAGCGCTTTATCATATTGCTGAAGCTATGACTCGCTGGATGGCGCCAATCATGAGCTTTACAGCGCAAGAAATTTGGGAAGCACTTCCAGGTGAGCGCAGTGACTATGTATTTACTTCAACATGGTATGAGGGATTACAAGCACCAACAACGACCAAGTTTAGTAATGAAGACTGGCAAGCTATTTTAAATGTGCGTGACGAAGTGAACCGTCTGTTAGAAGCTGCACGTAAAGAAGATGTGATTGGCGCAACATTACAAGCAACCGTAAACCTGTTTGCCAGCAAAGAGCTTGCAGCAAAACTTGCGGCGTTAGGCGATGAGCTACGTTTTGTGTTGTTAACCTCTGCGGTTAACGTTACCGAGGTAGACAGTCAACCTGCAGATTCACAAACTACTGAAATTGATGGCTTATACATTAGCGTATCAGCAACAGATGCTAAAAAGTGTGAACGTTGTTGGCATTACAGTGAAGATGTAGGTGTTGAGCCTGCTCATCCCGAAATTTGTGGTCGTTGTGTAAGTAACGTTGACGGTGAAGGTGAAAAGCGTCAATTCGCTTAGGAGTTGTTTTTAGTGAGCAAACTAACCCAAAAAAGTGGTTTAGTGTGGCTTTGGTTGAGTCTATTACTGCTTGTAATAGACTTTGCCAGTAAAACACTGGTTGTAAACACCATGGCTTATGGTGAGTCAATTAATTTACTGCCTGTTTTTAGCATCACTTATGTACATAACTACGGTGCAGCCTATAGCTTTTTAAGCGAAGCGGGTGGCTGGCAGCGTTGGTTTTTAAGTGCAATAGCAATCGCGATTAGTTGTTTGTTGGTGTGGTGGTTAAAACGTCTTCCAGCGTCTAATAAAGTATTATGTGGTGCTTACTCGTTAGTTTTAGCCGGTGCTATTGGTAACTTGTACGACCGCATTGCTTATGGTTACGTTATTGATTTTTTACATGTGTTTTACGAAGACTCACATTTTCCCGTATTTAATATTGCAGACTGCGCTATTTGTATTGGTGCTGCATTATTACTATTTGACGCCTTTACCGGCGAAAATCCAAAGGAGCATAAAGCATGAGCCAAGCTGTAATTGGTGAAAACTCAGACGTTATTTTTCATTTTTCTATTAAACTAGAAGATGGCTCTGCCGCTGACTCAACGAAAGTGCATAACAAGCCGGCTAAGCTCACTATGGGTGATGGCAGCTTAACCGCTAATTTTGAAAAATGTTTACTTGGCCTAACGGCCGGTGAGAGCAAAACATTTGAGCTTGAGCCGGAAGATGCCTTTGGTCAACCAAACCCAGATAATATTTATTATGTAGATCGTAGTAAGTTTGGTGTAGAAACGCCGGCTAAAGTAGGTGCTATTATTGCGTTTACTCAACCTGATGGCACCGAGCTTCCGGGTTTGGTGCGTGAAGTGCAAGGCGAGTCAGTTACTATCGATTTTAATCACCCATTAGCGGGCCAGCGCTTAACGTTTGAAGTTGATATTATTGAGGTGCAAGGTTAATGGAAATATTATTAGCTAATCCACGAGGCTTTTGCGCCGGTGTTGACCGCGCAATTAGCATTGTTGAGCGCGCTTTAGATATTTTTGAAAAACCAATCTATGTGCGCCATGAAGTGGTACACAATCGTTATGTGGTTGATGGCTTAAAAAATCGCGGCGCTGTGTTTGTTGAAGAGCTTGATCAGGTACCGGATGACAGTATTGTTATATTTAGTGCTCATGGTGTATCACAGGCTGTACGCAGTGAAGCAAAACGCCGTGAGCTTAAAGTATTTGATGCAACCTGCCCGTTAGTGACTAAAGTGCATATGGAAGTTACCCGTGCCAGCAGAAAAGGCATTGAATGCATTTTAATTGGTCACCATGGACACCCCGAGGTTGAGGGCACTATGGGTCAATACGACAATCAACAAGGTGGCATTTACCTAGTTGAAACCGTTGATGACGTGTTAAAGCTTGATGTTAAGAATGCAGATAACCTTTTTTATTGCAGCCAAACAACCTTGTCGGTAGATGATACTGCGGATGTGATTGATGCTTTACGCAGCAAGTTTCCTGCTATTGATGGTCCGCGTAAAGATGATATTTGTTATGCAACTCAAAACCGTCAAGATGCAGTACGTGACTTAGCAGACAAAGTCGATGTGCTATTGGTTGTAGGCGCTAAAAATAGCTCTAACTCCAATCGTTTACGAGAACTAGCTGATAAAATGGGTACGCGTGCGTACTTAATTGACGATGCCAGCAATGTTGAAGCGTCATGGTTTGATGGTATCAATAGTGTGGGGGTTACCGCAGGCGCCTCAGCACCTGAAGTGCTAGTGCAGCAAGTGATTACCCGCTTAAAAGAGCTCGGTGGTAACCAAGTAACAGAAAATCCTGGTGAAGAAGAAAACATTGTTTTTGCTGTACCAGTAGAGCTGCGTTAATTTAGAGATAAATCATAAAAGGAGGGTCGAATGGGTAAGCAACTGTCACCAGATGCGTTACTTTTTTCGGCCCTTTTTAATGAGCGTGGTGTGCTTGCATCCCTCGTAGTAACACAGGTTGTGGCTATTATATTAGCTTTTGCTCCTAATGCTGGCGATGACATATGGCTGCATTTGGGGGCGATCAGTTTGTTTCTCCATGTAACTGTGCTGGTCAGTACCTCTTTTTTATATCTTTGTCGTCGATTACTCGCAAAACAGACTCAGTTTATTCAGATCAGTTTTTTTATTGCTTCATATAGTCTCAGTACTGCTGTATTTAGTCTGGTGTTTTCTCATATTGCTTTTGATATTGAAAACGAAAAACAACTGACGTTTTTTGTGCTGCGTAATTGCATTATTGTATTTTTGCTTACCTTACTGTTTGTACAATTTTTGCTTATTCATTTTGAAAAAGAGCAGCAAACCAAAGCACTTTCTCGTGCAGAACTTGATGCTTTGCAGGCACGGATCCGACCCCACTTTTTATATAATAGCTTGAATACGGCGGCAGAATTAACGCATCATGACGTTGAGGCTGCAGAGCATGCAATTTTAGCACTAGCAGCGCTGTCTCAAGCTGCAATGCGTTCAGGTCAAAGTGTATTACTCAGTGATGAAATAACATTAACTAAACAGTATATTGCGCTTGAATCATGGCGCTTTGCAGAGCGCTTAAAGGTTGAGTGGTTATTACCAGAACATCTCCCTGCGCTCTATATTCCATATCTAACATTACAACCTTTGGTAGAGAACGCAGTATGTCATGGCATTGAGCCAAGCCAAAGTGGTGCTACTATAAGTATTGAACTGCATGTGACAACACATTATTTAACCTTAATTGTAACTAATCCTGTACCTACTGAAACTGAAAATACTAGAGAGCATAACGGTATGGCTCTTGATAATATTCGTTCTCGTTTAAGTATTTATTATAAAGGTCGGGCGCAACTGACAATAACCAACAAAGATAATCAATTTAGAGTCAAAGTAGTCATCCCAAAACAAGCAGAGAATACGTTATGAATGTATTGATTGTAGATGATGAACCCTTAGCAAGGGCACGATTGAAGCGTTTACTCGCTGAGAACCATACATCCATTCATGTGCAAGGAGAGGCTAGTAATGGCAACGACGCTTTAACACAAATGAAAAAGCAGCAGCCTGATTTAGTGTTTTTAGATATTGATATGCCAGGCTTAAATGGCATCGAAGTGGCCAATCAACTCAATGATCTAGCGGTACCTCCGGCGATTATTTTTATAACCGCTCATCCTGAGCATGCACTTGATGCGATGCAGTTAAATGCAGCCGGATATTTGGTAAAACCTATATCAGAAAAAAGTTTGCAACATGCATTACAACAGCTAGGACGTTTAAACAGAGTACACCTGCAACAACAACAAACAGAAAAAATAACCTATCAATTAGCAGGCACCGTAAGAAGTATAAAAATAGAAAATGTTTTTTATTTTTATGCACAGGAAAAGTATACCAAAGTTGTGTTCGATGGTGGGGAGGCTCTAATTGAAGACAGTTTAAAGCAACTTGAAATGCAATATCCTCGTCACATATTGCGAATTCATCGAAATACCTTAGTGAATAAAAATAAAATTTTGGCACTCCATACACTTAAAAACCATCAACATGTTATTGAACTCAAAGGGTGTTCACCTTTTTTAGCTGTTAGTCGTCGAGCGCTCAAAAGCGTAAAAAGCGTACTTTAGCACACCGACCTATTAACCGCTTATCAACATAATTAACCGTTGGTCGTGGTCCTAGTTGAATCTATTTTTTTATTGCATACACTTAGTATCAGATAATTATTATTTGGTTTTACTATGTCTTTGAGCACGTTTAAATTGCAAAAAGGTTTTACCCTTATTGAGGTCCTGATTGCGTTTATTATTCTTAGCTTTGGTTTATTAGGGGCCGTTGCCTTACAAGCTAAAGCTAAGCAAGCTAGTTTTGACTCAATGCAACGTGCCGCTGCTGTTGCGCTTGGTAATGATATTATTCAACGAATACGGGCTAATGACACACCGCAACTAGCTACATTATACGACCTTGAGTTTACCAGCGAGACAAGTATTAATTCCTCTACAACCTGTTTTACAAGTTCATGCAGTAATGCACAAATTGCGAGTTTAGATATAGAGCAGTGGAAGCGTGCTATTCGTGCCCGCGAAAATACGGGATCACTTGATGGTGCCACCGTATGTATTAATCCAGAGTCGGTAGCAGGCTCTGGCGGTAAGGCGTTTAATATTGAGGTCATTGTTTCTTGGCAGGGTCGTCAAGAATTTAAGGCGAGTGAAGCAACAGGCAAAATTAGCTGTGGTGTAGCAGATAAAAGGCGCCGTTTAGTTGTACTTACTAGCTACATTTACGTTAGGAGCTAAGATGAAGCAAGCTGGTTTTACACTCATTGAAATGATGATCTCTTTATTTATAGGGGGATTAATTTTGGGTGGCGTAATGTTTACCTATATTGGTATGAAAGTGACGACCCGCGATACGATGACAATAGGTGAGCTGCAAGAGTCTGGTCGATTAGCCATTAATATTATGCAACGCGATATAGAACAAGTAGGCTTTTGGGGAACATTTTATGATGATTCGTTTACTGCAATAAATACATCATCATTAACAAATCCTACAGGTGATTGCTTCGAAGGTCTCAACAATGGCAGCTTTCCTGATTTAACCAGCAGCAGTAATTTTAAAACCCTTTATGCAAAAACAGCGGCAAGTTCAAGTGAACTTAATTGTGTTAATAACCCTTTAGCGGGTACTGATATTTTACAGGTTAAGTTTTTACAAGGTCACCAACTAGAAGTTGATGCCGCAGGTGTTAATGAAACGCAAAGTGATGAGAATTACTTTATTGCTGAGCAAGAAAATGCACGCTTTGTTCGAGGTGTTATCGACCCTGATAGTTTAAATGTTAATGCCAGTGTTTGGCCTTACAGCCATCATAGTTATTATATTGCTGAGCAAACTTATACAGTCAATAATAAAAGTATTACTGTACCCGCACTCATGCGAAAACGTTTAGTAGCTGGTTCTATGAATACAGAAACTATAATGGAAGGCGTGGAGAATATGCGTTTTGTGTTTGGTTTAGATACCACCACCGACAGTCGCGTGGATACCTATAAAAGCATTAATAACATGACAGCCACAGACTGGGAAAACCGCAAAGGTATTTTAACGGTACAAGTTTTTTTATTGATTAGAGCACTGCAACCTGATCCAGGTATTACACTCAAAAACCAAACCTATGTATTAGGGGAAGATGCTAATAAACGCACCCTTACTTTTTCAGATAACTTTAGACGTACTGTATTCACAACAACTATCCGTTTAAATAACGTGGGAGCAAATTTATGGCGTATTTAATCCCGATGAAAAATAAACAGCAAGGTGTGGTGCTTATCACTGCACTAATAATGGTCATAGCCGTTACAGGTATTGCAGTGACGTTAATGAGTAGCAGTAGTATAGATATTAAAATTACTAATTCAGCACAAGAGCGAGAAGTTGCCGAAAATGAACTTATCGGCGAAGTGCAGCGCATGATTGCCGATGAAGCGAGCAATGGTGCAACAAATCAATTTTTTTTAACGCCAGAGGAAGTAACTACCATGGCGTCTGGCAATGAAAAAGGCATGGTTATAGCCGAACATAATGATATGCAAAGTAGAATGATTAACTTAAATAAAGGCGTGCTTGATTTAGAATGTCCTCGTCGTTTTAGTTTTACAGCTGGGATCTCATGCAACATGGTACAAGTTTCAACAACTATTGAGTATGGCTCTAAAAGTAAGCACCAACTAACAATTGTGACAGGCGTAGCCCAAGAGATGGCTAGCCTAAGCAAGGGGATTTAAAATGAAACTGATACTAAATAAAGCACTCATTTCTTTAATAGGAATAATGCTTAGCATGTCAGCAGGCGCTGAAGATATAGAGCTGTATGTTAATCATAATGTACAAACCAATGAAAAGCCTCGCGTAATCATGATTTTTGATACATCGGGAAGTATGGCATGGGATGTAAATGATGGTGATGCCTGTTATAAAAGAAGCGGTAATAGTTATTACGAGGTTGATTGCTTTGAAAGTAAAGACAGTTATAAACGAAATGAGCAATGTTATAAAAGAACTAGTTACTACAATTATGAACCCACATGTAGTGATAGCCGCTTAAGAGTTGCGCAAAATGCTATCACCCAATTAGTGAACGATAACGATGATATTGAATTTGGTTTAATGCGCTTTAATGGTAGTAATGGTGGGTATGTTTTAGCCAGAGTAGGGGCTGAAAAGTCATTTTTACTAAATAAAGTAGAAGAGTTACCTGCAAGTGGTTCAACTCCATTAACAGAAACACTCTGGGAAGCCTACCTGTATATCACGGGACAAAACGTATATTACGGGGGAAATACTAATGAACGAGATTTTACAGCAGAGTCATCAGGGATATATAAATCACCCTTTGCGCCTGTTACTGGCGAGCCACTTAGGTGTGATAACAGTATTAATATTATTTTAATGACAGACGGCGATCCAACCAACGATTCAAATAGAAATAATGATATATACAACCTTCATAATAGTTATTTCTCTGGTAATCCGCCTGCTGTTAGTAACAGCTATTTGGCGGCGCTAGCAAAAATTATTCACGGTACAGATGATGTAAAAGTTGACTTGTATAGCAAAACTAAGAATGTACTTGACATAGGACGTGTATTTCCTATCGGTTTTGGTACGGGTATGAGTGACTCAGGTAAAAACTTACTTACTGAGACTGCAGATTACGGTGGTGGGCAATACTTACATGCGAATACAGCTGCGCAACTATCTGATGCACTTAAAAATACGATTTCTCGTATTCGTGAAGTAAATGACAGTTTTTCATCGCCGTCAGTGGCGAGTAACAATGTAGATCAAACTCGAAGTCG